>JBDLPZ010000038.1:0-7719 GCA_039800825.1 Actinomycetota bacterium | reverse complement strand
AGTTCTGGCAGCTCGCTGGAGTGACAGATACTGCCGTCGGCTACCAGGGCGGCAGCGCAATCCGACCGAGCTACCAAGAAGTTTGCACGGGCCTGACAGGTCATGCCGAAGTCGTCAAAGTTGAATACGACGAGTCGATCATCTCGACGCGCGACATCCTGGCGACCTTCTGGGAAAACCACGACCCGACGCAGGGCAATCGCCAGGGCAACGACATCGGCACTCAGTACCGCAGCACCATCTACTGGACCGATGAGGCACAAGAGATTGAAGTGCTCAACACCCTCAACGAGTTCAGCACTGTGCTCGCTGACGCCGGACTCGGGCCTATCACCACTGAAGTTGGCCCCGCGGATCAGCACACGTTCTGGCCGGCCGAGGATTATCACCAGAAGTACCTGCAGAAGAATCCCCACGGATACGACTGCCACTCGTCGACCGGCTATCGACTACCTGAGGTGTCACAATGAAATTTGGTGAAGCAGTCATCAGCGGCTACCGCAATGCATTTGTGTACTCAGGTCGATCCACGCGCAGCGAATACTGGTGGTTCACCCTCTTCGGCGCCATCCTCAGCACACTGATTGTCGTGGGCTCAATCATGTACGCCTTCGGCGGCGTGGGCGCAAACCCGACAGATGAAGAAGCTTTTGATGCATTCTTCAAGGGCATGATGTACGCGCTCATTGCGTGCTGGATTGTCGTCGGTCTGCCAGGCGTCGCCCTCGGAGTCCGCCGCCTACACGACATCGGCCGCGGCGGCGTGTGGATGATTCTGGCAGCCGGCTTCCAGCTATCAGTCGGAGTTGGCTTTTTCACTGGCGCCGAGTCAGCCGCCTCGAGTTTCATCCTGACCGTTCTCAGTGCAGGTATGAACATCATGCAACTCGTCATCATTGTGATGGCTGCAATGCCAAGCCAGCCATTCACCAATCGCTACGGCACTTTCGGCGAAACCGAAATCACCAACTAAATCTGCCTCCAAATTCGAAACTGTACGTCTAGAGAGCCTCTAAGCCTCTGTAGACGTACAGGTTGGCGTCACATGCGGTGCTGTCCGCAACTCTCGCTGGAACACACGGCCCGAGTAAATTGGGAAAATGTCTGGAGTTCTGTTACCTCAGGGCAATCGGGGGACATTGCATACCGTGACGATATTTCAGGATGAACGCACACCCACGGTTGTGCAGCAACAGTTGTACGAATCGACTCGTGTTCAGGTAACTCGCTATATCCGAGCGCTGGCACCAGCAGCAGATGTCGAAGACCTCGTTGCGGAGGTCTACGTCATCATGATCCGTCGGTGGGACGTCACAGCCGTACCGGACATTGCTTGGCTGATTACGACGGCAAAGAATCTCTGTCGCAATCACAGTCGCCTTGGGCGAATTCGACTTAATCAGCCGCTGGACCCCAATGAGAACTTCAGTTCTCAGAGTGGATTCGATTCTGGATCAGATTCACTAATTCTGCGCCAAGACGTTAGAGCGGCGCTGCTCCAGCTTCCAACTAAGTATCGCGAAGCGCTAGTTCTCTTCTCACTAGAGGACCTGCCAATCGAAAAATGCGCCCAGATCACTGGCACCACGATCGGCAACTTCAAGATGCGCCTACACCGAGCTAGAAAGCAAATGCGAGAAATCCTCGCAAACGACCACATTGACTACGAGAGATAGAACCATGAAAACACTTACAGACACCATTTCTGAGTCGCTCGACGAAGTTTCGCCTGCGCATGCTCAAAGCTGGAACCAGATTCTCGCGCGAGCACAGTTCGAGCCAGCTAGTCCACGAAAGTCACACAGGCGACTGGCAGTCGTTGTTGCCGCCGCAGGCCTCGGATTAATCGGTGGCACAGTTATGACCGCATCTTCAAGCACGGGTGGACTCCCCTCAACAGACTTCGATGTCGCTCTTGCCCCAAACATCGCTGCTATGACGGGACCTCGACCAATGTCGGCCGAAGACATTGCCGCATACCGTGAGCAGCACAACTCTGACCCAATCAAGGCCGTCGTCTTCTGCCAATCAACACCGTACGGCACTTCACCGATCGATGGGACGATCTACCTCACGGACAATCAAGCGCGCGAAATGACAACAGATTCGATGCGCGAAGTCTGCGTTGAACGCTCATACTCCAAAGCCAGATACGTTGAGTCGTTCGCGACCGCTCGCTCGCTGGCCGGCATCGAGGCGACGGTTCCTAATGAATATGCTGTGTGTGTCTCGGAAGCGGATCCGACCGCTGTTTATGTCTATCCGGCCTTCAATGGCAAGCAGGATCCAGCCACAATCTGCCAGAGCAATGCCATGCATCCGATGTCCTTAACTGGCGAAGTCCGGGACTCCGTTGAGGTTCGGTCCTTCGACGAGTACCGGCTATGGCTGAAGCGCAATCAAGAGTTCGCACCGAACTTTGGTGAAGGCTTCAGTACCCACGACGCTGCTGACTGGACACACTTCGACCTCATCTTGGCCGGACAGCTCAGCATCGACTAACGCGCGAGATTGATGGCAATTCCATCGAGAATGTCATGCTCGCTCACCAACACACTCGCGTTGGGAACGTGCTGCATGATGCGATCAAGCACAAGCGAACCAGCGCCGATGACATCGACGCGGCCCGGATGCATGAACGGCAAAGCCGCACGCTGTTCGCGAGTCATCTTGAGGAGTCGCTCGCTGACGCGATGCACCGCATCCTTGGAGATGACACTGCCGTGAATCGCTTTGCGGTCGTAGCGCTCGAGTCCGATTGCCATCGCCGCCACTGTAGTGACAGAGCCGGCCAAACCGATAACGGTCGCGGCCTCACCGATTGGAACATCGGCAGCAGCTACCGCAATCGCTGCGTCAATGTCGATGACAGCATCTGCAATTGCTTCAGCTGACACCGGATCAGCGTTCAAGTGGCGCTCGGTCATGCGGACGCAGCCGATGTTGACCGACTTGGCATGCTCAGGAGTTTCTGTGCCGAACACGAACTCCGTTGATCCACCGCCGATGTCGAGAACCAGATACGGACCAGCAACGCCGGCTGCGAGGCCCGAGGTCGCGCCGAGGAAAGAAAGGCGCGCCTCTTCGTCGCCAGAAATCACATCTGGTTCGACACCGAGGCGAGCTTTGACGCCCGCGACATATTCGTCACGGTTAGACACATCGCGGCTGGCCGAGGTTGCGACGAAACGAATGCGCTCGACTGAGTGCGCTCCAATGACGTTCGCGAACTCTTCACAAGCGGCGAAAGTGCGCGCGAGTGCAGCGTCGCTGAATCGGCCGGTCGCATCGACGCCTTCGCCGAGGCGCACAATGGTCATGCGTCGGTCGATCTCATGCATCGATCCATCGGCCTCGACATCGGCGATAAGAAGTCGAATCGAATTGGTGCCGCAGTCGATAGCCGCAACGCGTGTCATGCTCGTTCCTCCGAAAGGCAGCTCGCGTTGGCCGCCCAATCCCCCAACATTTCCAAAGCTTTGTCACCGAACGGATTGACGCCGGGACCCTTAGCCAGACTGTGCCCGACCAGCACGTGCAAGCACTTAACGCGGGTTGGCATTCCACCAGCGCTAATGCCTTCGATTTCGTCGACCTGGCCAAGCGCTGCACGGTCTTCGAGATACGACTCGTGCGCACGCTGATACGCAGCCTGCAGTTCTGGCGAAGCCGCGAGCTCTGCTTCCATCTCGCGCATCACGCCGTCTGCTTCGAGACCACCAATCAATCCGGTGAGGCGAGGGCAGGTGATGTAGTAAGTCGTCGGGAAAGGTGTGCCGTCAGGCAAACGCGGCAGAGTCTTGACGACGTCTGGCTTGCCACAGGCGCAGCGGTGCGCAATCTCTACGACACCACGAATTTCGCGGCCACGCTGGGCAGACATGATCGCAAGATCTTCAGCAGAAACTTCTGAGCTCACGAACCATCAACTTCCAGACACCGGCGCTGCAGGCTGCGGCGCGCTCTTCAAGCTGCGCCACAAGACTGAGTACCACACTTCAGATTTCTTCGTCGGCGTAATAACAAACTGCTCGACTGCGGGGATGTCATCACTTTCGGTGATGAAGAATCCGATTTCGCCAGGCATTACCCAGTGCAATTGTTTGCGCACTTGAGACTGCACATAAGCGGGGTCATCCCAGCGCGAGACATTTCCCTCAAGTCGCTTGATCGTGGCCTCGTTCGCCGCCACCTGCGACTCCAGCACTGCGATGCGATCGCGCTGTTCGAGCAGCTGCTTGATCGGAATCGCGGTTGTACCGAAACCTACGAGGATGACGAGCGCCAACAAGATGGCGCGAGAGGTCAATAAAGAGCGTTGGCCAACTAGAGCCGCCTCGGGGGCAGCGCTAGTTGGCCGACGTTCCATGCTGAGTATTTTCTAGCGTGCAGTGAAGCGAGGGAACGATGACGCGCCAGCGTAAACGGCTGCATCATCGAGTTCTTCTTCAATGCGTAGAAGCTGGTTGTACTTCGCGACGCGCTCTGAACGAGCAGGTGCACCAGTCTTGATCTGACCACAGTCGGTTGCGACTGCGAGATCGGCAATCGTGGTGTCCTCGGTCTCGCCTGAGCGGTGGCTCATCATGCAGCGGTAGCCACTGCGGTGAGCGAGTGCAACAGCGTCGAGGGTTTCGGTCAAGGTACCAATCTGGTTGACCTTCACGAGCAACGCGTTGGCGGTGCCAGCTGCGATGCCACGAGCCAAACGCTCTGGGTTGGTCACGAACAGGTCGTCACCCACGAGCTGGACCTTTGAGCCCAGGCTGTCAGTGATGAGCTTCCAGCCATCCCAGTCATCTTCGTCCAGTGGATCTTCGATTGAGACCATCGGGAAGTCAGCGACGAGCGATGCGTAGTAGTCGACCATTTCCTGAGCCGAGCGTGACTTGCCTTCGAACTTGTAGCTGCCGTTCTCATGGAACTCGGTGGCTGCAACGTCGAGAGCGAGCGCGATGTCAGAACCGAGCTTGAGGCCGGTCTGCTCAACAGCGACTGCAATGAGTTCGAGAGCTGCACGGTTTGACTCAAGGTTCGGCGCGAAGCCACCCTCGTCACCAAGACCGGTGGCGTAGCCGCCCTTCTTCAAGACTGACTTCAGTGAGTGGTAAACCTCAGCACCCTGGCGGAGCGCTTCGCTGAATGATGCAGCACCAATCGGAGCGATCATGAATTCCTGGATGTCCACACCGGTGTCAGCGTGTGCGCCACCGTTGAGGATGTTCATCATTGGAACTGGCAGGGTGTGTGCGTTTGGACCACCGACGTAGCGGAACAAAGGCAGACCAGCTGAGTCAGCAGCGGCGCGAGCGACGGCGAGTGACACGCCAAGAATTGCGTTAGCGCCGAGGGTCGCCTTGTTAGGCGTGCCATCGAGATCCAGCATTGCCTGGTCGATCAAGCGCTGTTCAGCAGCATCAAATCCGAGAACTGCCGGAGCGATGACGTCTTCAACCGCAGCGACTGCCTCGAGAACGCCCTTGCCGAGGTAGCGATCGCCACCGTCGCGACGCTCGTTAGCTTCGAATGCGCCGGTCGATGCACCTGATGGAACTGCCGCGCGAGCAACAGTGTCGTCATCGAGCAGAACTTCAACTTCAACGGTTGGGTTGCCGCGGGAGTCGAGGATCTCGCGTGCGATGATGTTTTCAATGGTGGCCACAGGGCGCTCCATTCACGAATGTGCGGAAATTTGCAGACTAATCCTACCGAGCCGACTCTTGTCCCAAGACACATGCACGGCCTCACGCCAGGCAATCACGACGGCCAGCTAGTAATCGAGGCGGGTGAATCCTGCGCTCTCAGGTCGCCAGGTCACTGCACGCTTAAGCCAAGCTTGATACTCCCGCAGGTCCGCGATCACAAATGCCGGCCGTGACGGCGCACCAATCTTCAATGGGTGCATGGCGGCGCGCTGACACACCTGGGACATGTTGGTAATGCCTCTGAAACCTGGAAACACCCAGATAACCGATGGGTCCGTTTGAGCAATGCAGAGTCTGAACGCATCGGGCGGTGTCGTTGAGCCAGCCGCACCGCCTCGAAGTTCTCCGACAGTCGTCCTCGCCCCCGCAAGAAAGACCGCTGCGTAGTCCTCGGTCGAATAGGTCTCCGACTGACATTTGCGTATCAGGACATTCTTGTCCGCTGGCCTCAACGGCCTCGACAACGACAGCGTGACGTACGAAGCAGCGAAAGTGCTCGGAGTGAGCCGGCAGCCAATTTGATAGTTGTATAACACCTTCACCCCAGGCGTAGCGACGCCGGAATCAGGCAGCGTGTACGCATCGGTTCGCTCCGATGCCGAGTCGAAGCCGACCTCTACATCAAAATCGGTAGGCGGAAGTCGGTACGGATCCGAGCTAGCTGACAACGATAGGCCGCCGCCGACCAGCGCCAGTGCAGCGAAGAGCGCGGGTAGCCGCCAACGCAAGCCTCGAGACTTGGCTGGACGGCGCGACTGAATTGATGCCCAGGAGAGTGTGTCAGTCGCAGGTCGCGCGTCGTACGACTCCCTGATGAGTGTCTTCAGTTCAGTCATTTGTCTCTCCCCCGAATGATGGATCTAGGTGCGCCAAAAGTTGGCGCAGTTTTGCTTTGCCACGATGTAGTCGCGTCGCGTAGGCCTGTGGCGTGCAGCCGGCGATTTTCGCGCAGGTGCGAACATCGAGCTGGTCGAACGTGTAGAGCATCACCGCTTCACGCTCCTTAGGTGGGAGCTGGTTCATGGCTGACATCACCGCCGAGGCGAGTTCAGATTCGCCGTGCTGGTCGGTCGCCTGCTCGAATTGCAAGTAGCCCGCGTCATCATTCAGCGAAATTTCGCGATGACGCTGGCGACGCAGGTGATTGTTCGAGATGTACCGAGCCGACTTCAGTAGCCACGCCAGGCCGAGTCCTTCAGGAATCTTGTGAGACTTGGTGAGAGCCAGCGCGAAGACGTCTGCCACGATGTCATCGACGTCCGAAATCGGCACTAGCGACGCCACGTACCGTCGGACCTCAATCAGGTGAGCTAGGTAGAGGCGGTAGACCACAGCGTCAGCGGAGATCTCGCTGAGCAACTCGTCGGTCACAACTCTCCCTCGTTGAACTCCCCGTTCACCCACAGAAAGTAGCAACGTCTCACGCCAGGCGACAGTCACATCTGCCTCCTGCGCGGCCGCACTCCACTTGTGCTCTCCCCTGTAGGGCACAAATGAAGTAGCAGCGCTGTGAAAGTCTGGCCGCATAACAGCTGCCCCCCCCTGAACTACCTCTACAGGGGAATGTCATGGGGTGGCACTTTTATTACGTCTTGCAAGGATAAAGTTTGAAAAATCTTCAAACTGCGACAAATCGGGAGAAAATCGAGCCACACAATGAGCTCACTCCGATGAAGATTCGTTGCGTTTACTTTTCGGCGTCGACGATGGCGGCGCGAAAATCGCGGACTGACTCGCGCATCAGCGCATCTGGGTCCATACCCTCAGCGCGAAGCTTGGCGACCAGAGCAATCATGAGCTGGCCGGGATCAACGCCGTTGGCGAGTGCGTCTTCGACGGTCTCGACAGCATCCATCGATAGCGGAGCAGTCGCAGAAGCGTTCTTGAGTCTCTGCAACAACTTGGATGCCTGGGTCATCGCAGGCAGCGAGACCGGAACACCATCGGTGACGCTCGTGCGCGACTTCTCAGCGTTCTTGAGCTCTTGCCATTTAGCTTCGACCACCGCCGCATC
>JBDLPZ010000037.1:0-2923 GCA_039800825.1 Actinomycetota bacterium | reverse complement strand
GGCCGAAGCTGAAGATGCTGGCTTCGTTATCTCCGACAAAGATGAGACCGACGAGCCTGTACAGACCGTCACTCAGGCCGGTGCAACTGCTGACCCTGTCAAGGACTATCTGAAGCAGATCGGCAAGGTCGCTCTGCTCAACGCCGAGCTCGAGGTTTCGCTCGCGAAATCAATTGAGGCTGGCCTTTTTGCCGAAGAGCTTCGCGACACCAAGCTTGTTGACGCTCCAAAGAGCAAGAAGATCAAGTGCACCATTTGCGATTGGGAAGCCAAGCGCTATGTGGTCATCGAAGCCGATGATGACTTCCCGAAGGAAGTTGTGTGCGAAAACTGTCTCGAGCGCATCATCAGCTATGGCTACCGCGACAAGAATCACTTGCTCGAAGCGAACCTTCGACTCGTTGTTTCGCTAGCGAAGCGCTACACCGGTCGCGGCATGTTGTTCTTGGATTTGATCCAGGAAGGCAACCTCGGTCTGATTCGTGCGGTCGAGAAGTTCGACTACACCAAGGGCTACAAGTTCTCGACTTACGCAACGTGGTGGATCCGCCAGGCGATTACTCGCGCAATGGCAGATCAGGCTCGAACCATCCGTATCCCGGTTCACATGGTCGAAGTCATCAACAAGCTTGCTCGTGTTCAGCGTCAGATGCTTCAAGACCTCGGTCGCGAACCGACCCCAGAAGAGCTCGCTCGCGAACTCGACATGACGCCTGAGAAGGTCGTCGAAGTCCAGAAGTACGGCCGCGAACCGATTTCGCTGCACACTCCATTGGGCGAAGAAGGCGACAGCGAATTCGGTGACTTGATCGAAGATTCTGAAGCCATTGTGCCGTCCGAGGCTGTCTCGTTTACTCTCTTGCAGGAGCAGTTGCAGGGTGTCCTCGACACGCTGTCGGAGCGCGAAGCCGGTGTCGTTCGTATGCGCTTTGGTCTCGATGACGGCCAGATGAAGACTCTCGATGAAATTGGCAAGGTCTATGGAGTGACGCGCGAGCGCATCCGTCAGATCGAAAGCAAGACGATGTCCAAGCTCCGTCACCCATCGCGCTCTCAAGTACTGCGCGACTACCTGGACTAACGAGTCTGGTTCTACTAAGCGAAAGGCCCCCTGAATCCTCAGGGGGCCTTTCGACTTTAGGTTGATTTGTTAGTCGATGCGATGGGTCTCATCGATAATCGACACAGCCTGTGAAGTCAGCGCGTTGGCGTTTGCGGTGTAGTGGTGAGCGCAGAAAAGGAGCTCGCCGCCGCCAGGCAGCATGACACGGACGTAGGCCTGAGCTCCACAGCGATCGCAGCGGTCAGCGGCGGTCAGGGTGGGCGTAGCGGTTGCGTTCATCGTTGGCCTCCTATGTGTCAGATTCGGTTGACTAGGTCAACGCCGAAAGTATGCAGGTTATTCCTGACATTTGCAGCCTGATTCATGCGTGTCTCAGGCAATACACAGGTGTGTCGGTGCCAGCGACTACCCTGACCCTACTCAATCCACGGTATTTCAGGAGGCGTTGGTGGCTCGTGCCAGCTCGACCAGCACGGGTGACTACTCAGCCAAGAACCTAGCGGTTCTCGAAGGTCTCGATGCCGTCCGCAAACGCCCCGGCATGTACATCGGCTCGACCGATAGCCGCGGCTTGATGCACTGCCTATGGGAGATCATCGACAACAGCGTCGATGAGGCACTCGGCGGCCACGCCACCAAAATCGATGTGGTGCTTCACCCCGATGACTCCGTAGAAGTCCGAGACAACGGCCGCGGTATCCCCGTCGATGTTGAGCCCAAGACCAAGCTGACTGGCGTCGAATTGGTCATGACCAAGCTTCATGCCGGCGGCAAATTTGGTGGCGGTTCGTATACCGCGTCAGGCGGACTCCACGGCGTCGGCGCCAGCGTCGTTAACGCCCTGTCGAGTCGTCTCGATGTCGAGGTTGATCGCAACAACACTATCTACGTAATGTCTTTCAAACGCGGTGTCCCCGGCGTGTTCTCCGACGAAACTCCAGACGGCGAATTCACCAAGAAGGCCGGCCTCAACGCAATCGGCAAAGCCAAGAAGGGTGTGACCGGCACGCGAACGAGGTTCTGGGCGGACCGGCAGGTTTTCGATCCGAGTGCCGCCTTCGACATGGATGCGCTCGTGAGCCGTGCTCGCCAGACTGCTTTCCTCGTGCCTGGCCTCACGATCGCAATTCACGATTTTCGTTCAGACGAGCCGTCTGAACAGTCTTTCAATTTCGTTGGTGGAATTTCTGAGTTCTGCACCTTCCTTGCAAGCGACGAGGCAGTTACCCCAGTCATTCGCTTGAAAGGAATGCAGACCTTCACGGAGACCGTCCAGGTCCTCGACAAGAAGGGGCATCTCGTTGCCGAAGAAGTCGCTCGTGAGCTGGGTGTGGACATCGCGCTGCGGTGGGGTACCGGCTACGAGACGGAGCTGCAGAGCTTCGTCAACATCATCTCGACGCCGAAGGGCGGCACGCACGTCACGGGCTTCGAGCGCTCGATTTCCAAGGTCATCAACGACCAACTTCGCGCGAATAAGACTTTGAAGTCTGGCGAAGATAACGTCACTAAGGATGACATCTACGAAGGGCTGACTGCCGTTGTCACAGTCCGTCTCGCTGAGCCTCAGTTCGAAGGCCAGACTAAAGAAGTCCTGGGTACGCCGGCTGTGAGCCGCATCGTCGCCCAAGTAGTCACTAAAGAACTCAACGCCTGGCTCAACAATCCGCCGCGCGGAGACAAGCAAGCCACGAAGTTGGTTCTCGAGAAGGTCGCCAACGCCATGCGTGCACGTGTGAGTGCGCGCCAGCAGCGCGATGTGCAGCGCCGTAAGACTGCACTCGAATCGTCGACGTTGCCAGCGAAGTTGCGCGATTGTCGTGGCGACGATGTTGAGCGCACCGAGTTGTTCATCGTCGA
>JBDLPZ010000036.1:0-7420 GCA_039800825.1 Actinomycetota bacterium | reverse complement strand
AGGTGTGCGCGAGTCTGCAGAAGCTGCAGACGGCCACCTCGTCACCCGCCTTGCTGAAATTGCTCGCGTCACCCGTACCTGGTTGCACGGCGGCTCGATCGCCATCTCGACAGCACACGGCAAGGCCCACAACCAAGCTTTCATCTTCAATTCCGAAGGTGAGATAGCTGCGACTTACTCAAAGCGCCACCTGTTCGGATTCGCCGACGGCGAGCGCACGGTCATCGACTCAGGTAGCGAGTTCGTCACTCTCGAAACGCCTGTCGGACGCGCGGGCCTTGCGACCTGCTACGACCTGCGCTTCCCTGAAATGTTCCGCACTCTTCTCGACAACGGCGCAGAGACTTTTCTGATGTGCTCCGGCTGGCCGACACCGCGCATCGGTCATTGGCAAGTGCTGACGCAGGCTCGTGCGATCGAAAACCAGGCTTTCATGATTGCGTGCAATGGCCGCGGCACTGCTGGTGGCGTAACTCTCGGCGGCAACTCCGTCGTCGTCGGTCCTCGCGGCGAAATCATCGCTCAGGCGAGCGCCGACGATGAATTCATCGATGCAGAGATTGATGTTGCGGCAGTCGCGGAATGGCGCGCCGCATTCCCTGTACTCGCAGATCGGCGTCAGTAATGACGCAGCGACATCGCGTTCGCGCGGCCGCACTCACCGGCGATGGCGGCTGGATTAATACCGGTGGCGAAGCTCTCAGCCTCGCAAGCCTGCGCGGCAAAATCGTCATCCTCGACTTCTGGACTTTTTGCTGCGTCAACTGCCTGCATGTTCTCGATGAGCTGCGCCCGCTTGAAGAAAAGTATCGCGATGTTCTCGTCGTGATCGGTGTTCACTCACCGAAGTTCGTCCACGAAGCTGACCATGACGCGGTGCTCGCGGCGGTCGATCGCTACGACGTGCATCACCCTGTACTTGATGATCCGACGCTGTCGACCTGGCAGTCGTATGCGGTGCGCGCATGGCCAACGCTCGCGGTCATCGACCCCGAGGGTTACGTCGTCGCACAACATTCAGGCGAAGGTCATGCGCACGCACTCGACGTGCTGATTGCCGAGCTCATCACAGAACACGAATCCAAAGGCACGCTGCATCGCGGCGACGGGCCTTATATCGCGCCTGAACCGGTCGCGCGCACGTTTAGATTCCCTGCTAAATCAATCGTTCTCGACGATTGCATCGTCACTGCCGATGCCGGCCATCACCGCATCGTCGTCACCGAGCTCGATGGCGTGACCGTCCGCTCAATCATCGGCACGGGCGAGCGCGGTCTCGTCGACGGCGATCCTGACGTCGCGCAGTTCAGCGAACCAAACGGTCTCTGTGTTCTTCCAGAATCAATCGCAACCGGTTGCGGCTATGACATCCTCGTCGCTGATACCGTCAATCACGCGCTTCGCGGTATCAAGCTCGAGACCGGCAAAGTCATGACCGTCGCCGGCACTGGTGAGCAGTGGATGCAAGGCGATGGCCCCGCGTTTGGCATTGAGGCACCAAGTGGCGCGACCCGCATGTCGTCGCCGTGGGATGTGGTCTGGTACCCAGCCATCAACGCCGTCGCGGTCGCGATGGCAGGCATTCATCAGCTTTGGTCGTTTGAACCGCTGTCGGGAGTCGTCGCAGTTCTCGCGGGTACCACCAACGAAGGCATGGTCGACGGTGATGCCGATTCTGCATGGTTCGCGCAGACCTCTGGCCTCGCAGTTTCGGCCGACGGCCAAACTCTGTGGATGGCCGACTCAGAGACTTCTTCACTTCGTCGCGCAACCAACGGCGTTGTGCACTCAGAAGTCGGCAAGGGTCTCTTCGACTTTGGTTATGTCGATGGCCAAGCCGATGTTGCGCTTTTGCAACACCCTCTCGGAGTCGCAGTATTGCCTGACGGCTCAATCGCAATCGCTGACACATACAACCACGCCGTGCGTCGGTTCGATCCGGCGACTCGCGAAGTATCGACCATCGCCCGCGACCTGCGAGAGCCCAGTGGTCTGGTTGTGATTCCGCGCGGCGACAAGATTGACCTACTCGTCACCGAGTCCGCCGCACATTCGCTCACACGCATTGCACTTCCAGATCAGATGCAGCGCGTGCAGGGTGATGCGTTCAAAACCCAGCGCCCAGCGCAGCCGTTGCGAACTGGCAACGTCGAGTTGAGAGTTGTGTTCACGCCACCGGCTGGTCAGAAACTCGACGACCGTTACGGTCCATCTACGCACCTCGTGGTGAGTTCGTCTCCGCCCGAGCTGCTCATCAGCGGCGCGGGCTCGGGACCAGAACTCGAGCGACCTCTTGTGATTGCAGATTTGCGTTCTCAAGGAATCGAGCGAGGCGTGCTGCATGTATCTGTGCGCGCTGCATCGTGCGACATCTCAGACGAGGTTGAGTTCCCGGCCTGCCATGTTCATCAGCAGGACTGGGGTGTTCCGATCATTTTGAGCGATGAGGGCGAAACGTCGCTTTCGCTCATGCTCGCTGGCCTGGCTTAATTCAGCCCAAGGCGCGAACTACTCGTCTTTTGGCATTTGGAGCGCAACCGCTGCGCGGTAGCCGCCGAGGCCCAGGAAGTAAATACTGACGAGGCCAGCGACCCAGCCCGTCCAACCTGACTCAATCGCTTTGCCGCCGATGACGCCAACCAGGATCAAGCCACCGCCGAGAACCTGCAAGAGAGCCGACTGAATTGCTTTGCTGCGTGAGATCTTTTTAGCCACGTGTCCAACCTATCGTCTCGGCTTTGTGTTTCGGCGCAAAAGAGCCGGTGACGGGAATCGAACCCGCGCCTCAACCTTGGGAAGGTCGCGTTCTGCCATTGAACTACACCGGCGAGAAGCGAAAGGATAACTTCTCCACTTCCGCAAGGTCGGCTGCCCTGGGGCTAAGTCAAACTGCACCAAAAACCCGCAGTGAGGGTGCAAAAGTCTCTACAGCTAGGTGAATTCAAAGCGCACGCTTAAGGCATGAACGACGTCAGTAGCTCGACTGGCGGTCGGCTAACGGGCCTCGACGGTCTGCGTGCGCTGGCCGTCAGTGCCGTGGTCGTCTACCACCTCGGCGATAACCAACTCCCTGGTGGCTTCCTCGGCGTGGATATGTTCTTTGTTATCAGTGGATTCCTGATCACCACTCTTCTAGTTTCGGAAGTCAATCGGCACGGGCGTATCAACCTTCGACAGTTCTATCTTCGTCGTGTTCGCCGACTCTTTCCTGCATTACTCGCCATGCTGTTGGGCACCGTCATCATCGTGAGCACGATTGCGCCGGATAGTGCATTTGCAGTTTCACGCGATGCACCCGCGGCGTTGGTGTACGTCAGCAATTGGTGGGCCATCGCCCAGCAGCAGTCATATTTTGAGGTAATCGGACGCGGAAACCTCTTGGGTCACCTCTGGTCGCTAGCGATTGAGGAGCAGTTCTACCTGGTGTGGCCAGCGATTGTGCTGTTGATGATTTTGCTGTTGCGCAGTCGATTACACCAACTTCGAGTCTGGATCACGGTAGTTGGTCTCAGCGGTGCAATCGTCTCAACGTGGTGGATGTGGACTCTGGCCGATCGGTCCGGCTACCCGATTGATGCCGATCCTTCCCGGGTCTATTTCGGTACGGACACCCATGCGATGTCGATTCTGACGGGTGTTGCGCTGGCGGGTGTTTGGCATCCGCTCGGCTTGCCTCGGCTCATCGCCAGATGGCACAACACGTTGGTGTCGATTGTGGGAGTGGCAGCCTTGGGCATTTGGTGGCGTTTACTCAATGACTGGAATGAATACACCGAGTCGCTCTATCGCGGCGGATTTCTCATCGCATCGCTGGTGATGGCTGCGCTCATTGTCAGTGCAACTGCGCGCGGGTCGTGGCTCGGCCGCGCGCTGGACTGGTCGCCGCTGCGCTGGATTGGCGAGCGTTCGTACGGCATCTATTTATGGCACTTTCCAGTATTTCTGGTCACCCGGCCGGGTCTGGATCTGGCGGCAGAAGGTCTGGCCATTAATGGGGTGAGGGTCGCGGCAGTGGTGGCCCTAGCCGCTGCTAGCTACCGATGGATTGAGACTCCCATTCGAAACGGCGCAGTAGGAGATCTGATGAAACAAGTTCGAGATCACACAGCACCTCGCTTGCCTCGGCTGGTAATTGTTGGACTGATTGTTACTACGTTGTCATTAGGCAACGCCTTCCTGCAGTCTTCGCTGATCAGTCCATCTGCTTATGCAGCCGAATTCGGTGCAACAGATGCGACTGAAGTCGCTGGCGAGATCAGTGGATCGGCGACACCTTCAGTTTCGCAATCCTCATCACCGCCTCCTGCTGCCCCCGCAAAAGTGAAAGGTTCTGAAGTGTCCTGGTATGGCGATTCAGTCAGCCTATGGGCGCAAGATGCCATCGCGAATGTCTTACCGAAGTTCTATCTCAACGCTCGTCTCAACCAATCACCGGGCGCCATGTTCAAGCTGGTCCTGGCCGCGAAACGAGACGGAACTCTTCGCCCGTACGTTGTGCTCCATCTCGGAACAGGTGGTCCGATTTCGGAGTCCGCGCTGAAGGACACATTGAACCAACTCAAAGGCCGAACACGTATCGTGCTCGTCAACTCGACAGCAAGATTTTCATACGTCAAGCCGAACAATCAACTTCTCGCGCGGGTCGCTAAGACTTTGTCGAACGTCGTGGTGGCTGACTGGAAGTCATATTCGGCTGGACATCACGATTGGTTCAAAGACGGATTGCATTGCAGCGCAAAAGGCAAACCCATATTCGCCAAATTCGTGAATTCGGTCCTCAATAAACCGGTCTCCTAGGATGATGGCATGCGTATTGATGTGTGGTCAGATGTTGTGTGTCCGTGGTGCTACATCGGATTCGTCCGACTTGAAAAAGCCGTCGCTCAGGCGGGCATCGACGCCGAGATCTACCACCACGCGTATCAGCTCGATTCGACCGCGGTGAGTGACGGCCGCCGCAGCGCAGATCATCTCGCTGAGAAGTACGGCATCGGTGTCGAGGACGCACTCGGCATGATGGATCGCGTGATCGGCATCGCGGCTGGTGACGGTCTCAATTACCAACTTCATGACACTCCGCACGGCAATACCGCGACCGCCCACCGCTTGCTCGCATACGCGGCGACGCAGGGTAAGCAGCACGATCTGCTGTTCCGACTCTTCAATGCGCATTTTGAAAACGCGCAGCCTGTGTTCTCCGCCGAGGAACTCCTGCCACATGCGGTGGCTGTGGGTCTCGATGCCGAGGAGGTCGAGCGAGTGCTCGCTTCGGATGAATTCGCCGATGTTGTGGAATACGACAAGCAGCTGGCAGAACAGATCGGTGTGCGCGGCGTGCCGTTCTTTGTCTTCAATCAGAAGATCGCGGTGCCAGGCGCTGAATCCGTGGACGTCATGCTTCAAGCCATTTCCAAGGCGGAGCAGGCTTAAGCCAAAACGTCAGACCCTGTTCGTATGGTCGCCAGTGTCACCGAGTTTGAGGAGTCACGATGGGCCCGCTGCAGGAATACAACCGCCGCTACAACATAAGCGCCTGGGATTGGATCAGCTTCTTCGCTGCGGTTTTCTGCTTCTGGGCAGGCTTCCAGGGCGAGAACGGCTACAACTTCTGGGTGTCGTTCATCCTGTTCGGCCTGTTCTGGATTGTGACCGCGCCCTTCAGAGCAGTGAGCTGGGTTAACCGCCGGCTCAACAGCCGACCGTGTCCGGTGTGTGGAATTCGAGTTTCGAATGGCGAAACGCAGTGTGCGGCGTGCGGAACGGACTTTCGGGTTCGCTAGCCTTCACCCGTGCTGCTTTCAGACCGCGATATCAAGTCCGAGATTTCCCTCGGCCGCATCCAGCTTGAGCCATACGACGCTGCCATGGTGCAGCCTGCATCGGTGGACATCCGGCTCGATCGTTTCTTCCGCACCTTCGAGAACCACAAGTACCAGTTCATCGATCCAGCGCAAGAACAAGAAGACCTCACTCGCGCGGTCGAAGTTGCACCGGACGAACCATTCATCCTGCATCCAGGCGAATTCGTTCTCGGCAGCACTTACGAAGTTGTCACTCTTCCAGACGACATTGCTGCTCGCGTTGAAGGCAAGTCATCGCTTGGTCGTCTTGGTCTGCTGACCCACGCGACTGCAGGTTTCGTCGACCCAGGGTTCAGCGGTCACGTGACTCTCGAACTTTCTAACGTTGCTAACCTGCCGGTCACTCTGTGGCCAGGCATGAAAATCGGCCAGCTGTGCTTCATCAAGATGTCATCGGCATCGGAGCATCCATATGGTTCGGGCGTCTACGGCTCGCGCTACCAAAACCAGCGTGGTCCGACGGCTAGCCGCTCATTCCAAAACTTCCACATCACTGAGATTTCCTGATGAGAAGTCGCCAATCAAGACGGTTGCCAGGGGGCACGAAGTTCTTGATTGGCGCGTTCACGCTGAGCGGTGTTGTTCATCTCGCAAAGCCTGATGTCTTCTACTCGTTGATTCCACCTGCGCTTGGCTCGCCATTAGCGTGGACGGTGGGTAGCGGAATCCTTGAACTCGTCTGCGCGATTGCACTATTTCGTCGCACGTGGTGGGCGCCGTACCTCACGACTGCAGCACTCGCTGCAATCTGGGTCGGAAACTGGTGGATGGCCTACGACCTCATCGATGCGGGCAACAAAGTCGCCCTCGCAGTCGCTGTGGTGCGATTGCCGTTGCAGATACCGATGATGATCTGGGCGTGGCGTTCACCCACGCACTAGTTGCTCGGGGGTTTAGTTCTTGCGCTTGATCTGGTGCAAGACGATTTCTGAAATTTCTTTGACCTCGAGTCGCTCGCCAGAGGCACTATCCATCATCACACTGCAGAACGGGCAGCCGACCGCGAGTACGTCCGCACCAGTCGTCACTGCCTGAGTCATACGCGCGTCGTTGATGCGTTCGCCCGTCGACTCTTTCCACATCTGGCCGCCGCCAGCGCCACAGCAGAAAGTGCGCTCGCGATTGCGATCCATTTCGACGGTCGTCACACCAGCGAGCGCGAGCACATCGCGCGGCGCATCGGTGATGTTGTTATGCCGCGCCAGATAGCAAGGGTCGTGCACTGTGACGGTTTGTGGAGCGCTGGATTCCAATAGCTCAAAGCGAGGCATGAGCTCTGCGAGCAACTCGGTGTGATGCACAACTTCGTAGTGGCCGTTGAGCCGTGGATGTTCGTAGCCGAGAGTGTTGAGGCAGTGTGGGCAGGTGACGACGATCTTCTTGACGCCGATCCCCGACAGAGTGGCCGCAACATCCTGCGACATCTCTTGAAACAGCATTTCGTTTCCGGTGCGTCGCGCAGGGTCCCCGTGACAGTTCTCACGCGAGCCCAACACCATGAACGAGACGCCTGCGAGATGCAGAAGCTCAGCGACATTCTTGGTCGTCTGCTTTGCGCG
>JBDLPZ010000035.1:0-13589 GCA_039800825.1 Actinomycetota bacterium | reverse complement strand
AACTGCGGCGGCATCGCTCATCTCGACGCTATTGGCAAGGCCGCACCCGAAATTCGGCCCGCCTTGAACTTTGCGCGATTCAGCCCAGATATCACCACCGAGAACTACGACATCGAGGAGATCGCTGCCCACGAGCTCGGTCACAACTTCGGACTCGTGCATGACGGCACTTCGACCGAGGAGTACTACAACGGCATGGCCAACTGGTCGCCGATTATGGGCGCGGGTCGCGGCGCTGGCATCGTGACCTGGAGCGCAGGCGGCTATCCTGATTCGAAGACGCGGGCACCGCAGTATTCCGATGATGATTTTGTAACTATCGCACGGTTCGCACCTCTCATTTCTGACGTGGTCGGGGACACAGTCGAGAAAGCGACAGACTTGCCGACATCCGGAGCAAGTCTTCGCATCTCGGGTCTCATCAACACCGCCGCGGACAAAGACGTTTATCGCATAGTGGTGCCGCCGGGCAGCAGCGGTACGTGGACAATCGACATCAACTCCGTGAGCGCTCAGCCGAACCTTGATCCAGAGCTGACACTTCTCGACAGCGCAGGCACGGTGATTGAGGTTTCGAATCCTCGGGTGGCGGTGGGTCGGCAGTGGGGAGTCATCAAGAACGGCCTCGATGCCAGCATCACATTCCCTGCAGTGCCTGGCACGTACTACGCCCGAATAGATGGCGTCGGCCAAGATTCACTCGCGGATGGAACTGGCTACTCAGACTATGGCTCGGTCGGCAATTTCCAACTTCAAGTGGTCACGCCGTTGCCTTCCCTCGAGTCTGTCTCTGCCTCCGCAGGCGGACCGGGAACAGCCATCACCATTTCTGGTTTCAATCTCGCGCAGACCGCGGCCGTGAGATTTGCTGGTGTTGATTCGCCGAACTTCAGTCTCATTGCGTCTGGCCAGATAGTTGCCGCTGTTCCTGTTGGCGCTGGCATCGGATCAATCACTATCGTTGATGAATCGGGCGCCGTCTACACCGCGCCAGGCGCTTTCGATGCACGGGCTTCAGCCGTTGCGCCGATGATCGATGAAGTCTCAGATCGAGCTCCGCTTCACGACACGGTTGTAATGATTAGAGGAGCCAACGTCGGCGTTGCGAGTTCTCTGACCGTTGGTGGCGCAGAAACTACCTTCAAAGTTGTGAGCGCGACGGCTATTTCGTTTACCGCGCGACCAGTCACTCGCGGTGGAGACATCGTCGTCACGACTGTCGGCGGCACAGTTAGAGACTCAGCCCATTTCTGGCCGCGAGTCAATCCGATCGTGGACTCAGTGACGCCACAGTCTGCTCGACCTGGCGAGACCGTCACGGTGAGGGGCGCGAACTTCACCGATGTCACGTTGATTACGTGGAATGGATTGCCAATGCTGTTCGAGCATGTGAGCGATTCAGAAATCACTTTTGTCGCAGGTTATGAGGCCGTGACTGCGCCACTCACCCTTGATGGCAAGTGGGGGATGAACCAGACACTCATCGATTTCACGGTGCAGGACTTCACTCCGCGAATCACGAGTCTGAGTCGTACGCAGGTGCCCATCGGTACGACGCTGGAGATTCGTGGTGAACATCTGACCGACGTCACGATTCTCCAGCTGAACGACGTCGATGTCACGTACACAGTCGTCAGCGATTCTTTGATTCGGCTGACTGTGCCGAGCGGCACCGGTAGCGGTTATCTGTATCTCGAATCCGTTTACGGAACGACCGTGAGTGAACGCTCCATCACTGTTCTGCCTGCACTGCCGTCGCTCACGTCGATTAGTTCGAAGACGGTCCGCCGCCTCCAAGTCATCACTATCAAAGGTAAGAATTTCTCAGTCGGTGTTACGGCATCGATTGGCGGAGTCAAAGCCGTTGTGAAGCGCATTTCCTCGACGGTGCTCAAAGTGACAGTGCCGAGGTCCGCGCGAACAGGCCTGCTTCAAATTCAGACTACGAGCGGCATCGTGAAGAGCTCTACCAAGATCACGGTGAGAGGCTGACCGTGAACGCATACGGGGACGATCGCATCGAACTTCTGACCAGTTTGCCCCGCGCCTGGGACGATCGCGGTGCACGCAAGAGATTCTGGGCCAATGTCAGGCGAGCGGTAACTCTGACGAGCCTGACGGTCGTCGGGCTTTCCTTCATGTACTTGGCTCTACGGCCATACGGCTTTGGACTCATTCATGGTGGAATGAGCGCGCTAGCCATCGCGATTCAGATCACTACTTATCCGGTCTTGACCTTCGTAGGCGTAGTTAGCACCATCGGTCATTTCCAGCGGTTGCGACAGGCCTACCGACTCTTGCGCTCGGAACGATGGCGACTCGAGACTGTTGAATGTGGCTCCGCGGTGGCGGCAGGCAGTCCATTCGGATATCTCCTAGCAGACTCGACTGAAATCTTGCTAGCAGACGTCGTATTTACCGACTCAAACTCGATGCTTTATCGCCCCAAAGGTACGTACACATTTCTCGTCGCCGGCGACATCCGTGACGGGCTGCTGATTCGAAGCAACGATGCTCACGGCTATTTCAATTCTCTTAATGTGACGAGCCGGAAGATCCGGTTATATGAACCGTTCACCAAGTTGCGCGCTATGGCCGCGCTGCTATCGCCTCGCACCGTCGACTATCTCGACGATACTGAGGCTGGGCGTCGGACTTACCTGGGTAAGTGGTTGGTTCCAAACAGTTGGATTACAGCTTCGGCTATCGCCGCGGTCTTATGGAGTGCTCTGGCGGTCTTCGGGCCGGGAGTTATGCAGGCGTACCACGGAGCAGATTCGATTCGTGGCGCTATGGTCGTCGAGAAGACGTATGTGATCGGCGCAGGGCGTGCCGCGGAGAGGTATTACGACGGCGAATTCAGGTCGGATGACGGCACCGTGTCTGAGTACCTGGTGCGCATGACCTTTGAATCTATATTTGCCCGCGGGAGCAAGATCACACTGATTAAGTCCGGTGACGAGTTCTACCCAGGCTTCGTAAATCTGTCCGTGCTCGTAATCGTCGCACTGATATGTGCAGGCTCACTGACTATTGCAATCCTTGTTCTTGTTGTGGGCGGCGTAAGAGATCAACGGCGCCTTGGAGCCCTTGCTTTCGCGACTGACCATGGCGGTGTCAAAGATCGCCCGTACAGGGCGGGCAACTACGAAAATGAATGAGCGGTCAGCGTTTGGCTAGCGAGCGCAGGCCGAGCCAGACGACTGGCAGTGACGCGATGATGCAGAGCATGGCGTAGCTCGACGTGGCGATGATGATGCCGCTGACCACTCCACCGAGAGCGCCAGCTGCGTTCATCAAAAGATCTGAGACACCCTGAATGGCAGGACGGTCTTCGACAGCGAGCGATTCGACAAGCAAAGTTGAGCCTGCAACGAGAGTTGCGGACCAGCCGAGTCCGAGCAGGAACAAGCCAATGCCGAGAAGTGCTGCGTTGTCAGCGGGACTGACGGCTGCGATCGCACCAGCGGTTAGAAGGATCACGGCTCCAAGTCTGATGACCGCGATTCGACCGTAGCGATCTGAGAGCCAACCCATCACTGGCGAGAACGCGAACATGCCGACGATGTGCACGCTGATGACGAGACCAATGATCCGCAACGAAACATCAACGTGTCGCATGTGTACTGGCGTCATCACCATGATGCTGACCATGGAGATGTGACCAATCACAATCGCCGCGATGGCGAGAACAGAGGTAGGTGAGGTTCGAAGCAGAGGTAACGACTCTTTCACTGAACGTTTCGGAGTGGCCTCTCCTTCTGTCGCTCCCCGAGCGTGCAGATACGGGTCGGGTCGGAGGAATATGAACAGCACTGCGGCGCCAGCAAAAAGTGAAAGTGCGGCCATCAGGTATGGCCCGGTGAGTGGGGGAAGGCCCAGGTGAGTGCCGATAGAACCGGAGAACTCCAACAGGTTTGGCCCGACAACAGCTCCGACCGTGGCGGCCCAAACAATCAGCGAAAGATCTCGCGAGCGATGCTTGTCATCCGAGAGGTCGATGGCTGCAAATCGAATTTGGTAGTTGGATGCTGACGCAGCTCCTACCAGGAGTGTGCCCAGCAGGATGATTGAGATGTTCGCGGCGAAGCCACCGAGTACGGCCAGCAACGCACCGATGGAACCGATGCCGTAGCCACTGACCAGAGCCAGTCGGCGACCGCCGCGCGATGTGAGTCCTGCGAGCGGCACAGCCATGAGCGCGGCGCCCAGCACGCTGAAACTCTGCGCGAGTCCAGAAAGCGCTTCGCTGCCAGAAACTTCCATGACGAGCAGTGCTCCGGCTGGACCAGCGCCCGCGACACCGACGCCAGCGATGATTTGAGAAATGCTCAGGACAGACAGGATCTTCTTCTGCAAAACGCGCACTCTGACTCCGTTACTCGATACCCCCAAGGGTACTGCGTAGAGTCTGCGCCAAGGCTTAGTCGCGCGGCTGTCTTAGGACCGCGAGTCCTAGGCCGATAGCGACAAGACATCCCGCGGTTGAAATCGGAATGCCGAATGCGCTCTGCACGGCAGTAGGGAAGCCAGAGAAGCCGGCGCCAGAGACCCCGAGTAGACCGACTGGAATGAATACGCTGCCGAGGATCGTCCGTGTCCGCGAAGACGATGGTCGATTCTTGGCGGCGTCGAACCAGCTGATATTCATAAACTCAAGCGGCCAGAGCAGTCTCACAACGAAGTAAAGAATTGCTGCAAAACCGAGCGTCGAGGGGACGAGCATCAGCCAATAGCTAGGGCCGTCAGGGACGATGAGTTCGGGATTCCATTCGGGGCCAGGGATGAGCTTGGTCGGCAAGTCTGCGCCGAGCAGGTGCAGCAACGAGAGCCAGCCAATCAAGATGAGCATGTGCCACAAGTAGACAGTCATCGCGAGCAACGCAGCACGAGAAGTGGCGACGAATCCACGTGGAGTCGAGACTCGCGTCCGCAACCATGGCGCAATCAAGACGAACAAGCCGAACAAGAACGTCGAATGCGTGACCAGCACGACGGTGGGTGGTGCCATGTTTGAGATGCGCTCTGACGGGATGCCGACTAGTGATGTCGGGTACCACTTGAGAATCTGGGTCAGCATGATGTTGGCAGCGAGGCCGCCTGCTACGAGGAGCTGCGCCCGCTTGCGTGAAACGCCGCGTGAATACCAGTAGCCAAATTGGTGCACGAGCACCCACGCGACGATGAGATTAAGCGAGCCGATCGCTTCGGCGACGTTGAGACGTAGGTAATCGATGAGCACGGTCAGCGCCGCGAGGATTGCGATGCTGCCGAGACCTTGTCGTTGCCACCACTTGCTCGTGAGCGGTGTCAGAGCAGTGACGGCGATGTAGACCGACAAGAACCACAGCGGTCCGGTAATGCCCGTGACGAGAGGGTCGGTGATTTCGCGAGGCACGACGAGAGTGATCAGGCTGAAAATGAGCGCGAGCGCGATCAAGTAAATCGCAGCAGGCTTCATGAGACGACGTGTGCGCTGCCACAGCCAATGATTGAACGAGGCTTGGGATCGCTGGTAGCTGCCGAGATTGACCGCGCCGCCTGCGACGAAGAACAGAGGCATCACCTGCAGCAGCCAAGTTACGTACGGCCAAAGATTGCCAGACGCGAGAGTGTTGCCCGTGGCTGGAATGTTGCCGTCCCAGTAGATGATCATCATGATGAAGTGGCCGAATACCACGACGAACAGTGACCATGAACGCACAGCGTCGAGTGCTAGGTCGCGCTTGGTATCGGTTGGATCTTCAGTGATCGCTGGAAACGCCGGCAAAAAGTTGCGGCCACTCGCGGATGACTTAGCCATGAATTCCCCTCATTCGACTAAAGCGTTGGCGGCAAACTACAACTGGCATTGCTTCATACACAGTGAATTCGGTTTACCGCGCGGTCACTTGAGCGGGGGCGTTGTCGGCAGCGGGCGTCCGGCGGTACGCAAATGACGACGCCCTAATTTCTTGCGCGTCTGGAAGGACTCGAACCCTCAACCGACCGGGTAGAAACCGGTTGCTCTATCCGTTGAGCTACAGACGCCTGAGAGCGAATCTTCCCAGATGCTCGTGACTTATCCACACTGAGGGTTTTTCGGGCTGTTGTCCACAGAGAACAAACTTCCTATATCTCCGCCGGTGTTTGGCTGCGCATGCTCTGCTCCCCAAATGAAGGAGTAGTAATGAGTGAAATCCCCATCACTGTTTTCGGCAATGTCGTGTCGGACGTGCGCTCGATTAGCACACGCACGGGAGCGACGCTGTCGAGTTTTCGTATGGCGGTCAACAACCGCAAGTTCAGCAAGACGACGAACACCTGGATCGATCTGGACACAACTTATTTGACGGTCAACTGTTGGCGGCAGCTCGGCGACCACGTACTTGTCAGCGTGAAGCGTGGAGATCCAGTGCTCGTCGCCGGTCGCCTGCGAGTGCGCGATTGGAGCACTGAAGACAAGAGCGGCACGGTGGTTGAGATCGAGGCCATGTCTGTTGGCCATGATCTTTCGCGTGGTACCGCGACGTTTAGTCGATTCAAGCGCGAACAGGCCGAGGACGACGCCATTAGCGCGATTACGCCGTGGGAAGCCGAGAATGCCGACCGAATGGCCTCACTGGCGGCCACGGCGGGTGTCGCCTTGGATTCTCTCGATGCCGAGCTCATGGATGTTTCGGGCGAAGTCGAGCGGAAGAGTGCCTAACGATGACGGGTACTCTTGCGCGCTATGGCTGAATTCATTTACACCCTCCGCAAAGCACGCAAGGCCCACGGCGACAAGGTCATCCTCGATGACGTGACGCTGTCATTCTTGCCAGGCGCGAAGATCGGCGTTGTTGGACCAAACGGCGCTGGTAAGTCCACGTTGCTCAAGATCATGGCAGGCGTGGAGAAGGTGTCGAACGGCGACGCCGATCTTTCAGCCGGCTACACCGTGGGCATGCTTGCTCAGGAGCCAAATCTCGATCCGAAGAAGACCGTCCTCGAGAACGTGCAAGAGGGCGTTGCTGAGACCAAGGCAATGCTCGACCGCTACAACGAGATCTCGGCTGAGATGGCGAACCCAGACGCTGACTACGACAAGCTGCTCGAAGAAATGGGCAAGCTGCAGGAGAAGATCGACCACCTCAACGCATGGGATCTCGATGCCCAGCTTGAGATGGCGATGGATGCTCTGCGCTGTCCAGATCCAGACGCTGACGTCACCGTGCTTTCGGGTGGTGAGCGTCGTCGTGTGGCGCTTTGCCGTTTGCTGCTTCAGCAGCCTGACCTGTTGCTGCTCGACGAACCGACCAACCACTTGGATGCAGAGTCGGTGCAGTGGCTTGAGCAACACCTCGAGAAGTACCCAGGCACCATCATCGCCATCACCCACGATCGGTACTTCCTCGAGAACGTCGCTCAGTGGATTCTCGAACTCGACCGCGGTCGTTGCTATCCATACGAAGGTAACTACACGACCTATATCGAAGCCAAGCAAGCTCGTTTGAAGGTAGAAGGTCAGAAGGACGCCAAACTCCGCAAGCGCCTGACTGAAGAACTCGAGTGGGTTCGCTCATCGGCCAAGGCTCGTCAGACCAAGAGCAAGGCTCGTCTCGAGCGCTACGAAGAAATGGCGGCGGAGGCCGAGAAGACCCGCAAGATGGACTTCGACGAAATCCAGATTCCGCCCGGCCCACGCCTCGGTGCAGTCGTGGTCGAAGCTACCAACCTCACCAAAGGTTTTGACGAGCGCGTACTGATCGACAACTTGTCGTTCACGCTGCCTCGCAACGGCATCGTTGGTGTCATCGGCCCGAACGGCGTCGGTAAGACGACGATGTTCCGCATGATTGTGACTGCGGCTGGCGCGGCACTGGCAGACGACGCAGAGGCTCCTGATTCAGGTTCGATTCGCGTAGGTGAGACCGTAAAGCTGTCTTATGTCGATCAGGGTCGCTCTGGCCTGGATGGCGCAAAGTCAGTCTGGGAAGTCGTCTCTGATGGCCTCGACTGGATCAAGGTCGGCAATGTCGAAATGCCATCGCGTGCATACATCGGCGCCTTCGGCTTCAAGGGTCCAGATCAGCAGAAGCCAACCGGCGTGCTCTCTGGTGGTGAGCGCAACCGCCTCAATTTGGCGCTGACGCTTAAGCAAGGTGGAAACCTCTTGCTCCTCGACGAACCAACAAACGACCTCGATGTTGAGACCTTGAGCTCGCTCGAAAATGCACTGCTTGAGTTTCCTGGTTGTGCCGTGATCACGTCGCACGACCGCTGGTTCCTCGACCGCATTGCGACGCACATCTTGGCCTACGAAGGCGACAGCCAGTGGTTCTGGTTCGAAGGTAACTTCGAGGCATACGAGAAGAACAAGATTGATCGCCTCGGTGCCGATGCTGCTCGTCCGCACCGCGCTACATACCGCAAGCTGACTCGCTAATGCCCGCATTCAGCCATCGCGTTCAGCTCCGCTGGGGTGACTTCGATGCACTGCAGCACGTCAACAACGTGCGCTATTTCGAATTCATGCAGGATGCGCGCGTTGGTCTGATTGAGGCTACTGGTTTGTCTCGTCGCGATCTCGCTGTGATCGGCCACTTCGTCGCTCATAACGAAATCGATTATGTCGCGCCGATTGGGATGGAGATCTCAGAGATCTCGGTCAATATCTGGGTTAAGCAGATTAAAGGTGCTTCCTACGAACTCGGCTATGAGTTCGTCGATGCCGACGGCAAGTTGTATGCCAAGGCGCATACCGTGATGGTGACTGTGCTTATGGAGACTCAGACGGTGATGCGCGTGCCAGACGATTTACGCGCTGCAATGGCCTCATTCACTCTCGAGTAACCGAACTAGGTCGCTTTCTTTTGCGAGACTGGTTCGGGTTCAGGACAATTCGGGAGTGACGTTTAGCTCTCCACTCGTATTGAAGTATCAGGAAGCAGTCCATGTGGCGGCATTCCTGAAGCGGATTACGTCGTGGGACGCGAGCAGCGTTGTACGCATCCAAACCAAGGGCCGCGTGGCCGGCTTGTGGGGCACATCTCCGATGGGCTGCCTGGTGTTTATCGCAGTGCCGATGAGCGAGACTCCTGAGGTTGCTGTCGACACGGTCGTTTTCGCAGGCCGCCTGCGCGACATTCTGGGTGACTTGTCAGTGCCGAATAGCGACAATCATGAGCTCGCCTACAGACTGCCTGAAGATTTGCCATTGACGGCTCAGCTCGCGCAATTACCGCCAGCAGGAGCTTGGGTGCTGGCTGAGCGAATGGCGGCAGCGGCGGCTGCAGATCTCGTGGATGCGGCGATTGCGGACTACCACCAGCAAGCCGAAATGTTCCCTGGCGCAGATCGTGCGTTCCTTGATCAAATCGCTGAGACCATCTGGGCGCGACCTGGTGTGGCGGCATTTCCGTTGAAGGCTTTGCATGCCGCTCGGTCGCTCGGATTCCTCGGGCACGCCAATGCGCATGTGGAGTTCGCCGCACTCGATGGTTGGAAGCGATTGGCTACACCAGCGGGGCACGTGTTCGTCAACACGAACGGCTCCCGGCCGAAGCTCCGAGTTATTTAGTCGACTGCGACTTCTGGTCGACGCATCAGTGAAAACGATGCGGCCGCGACAATGCACAGCACGCCGGCCATCAGCCACGCGATTGCGTAGTCACCTTGATTGCTGCGGATCCAACCCGCGAACGAAGCGCCTGCACCCGCGCCGACCATGTGTGACGCAAACACCCAGCCGTATACGACGCCAGACTTAGCGAGACCGAAGTGCTGACGACATAGCGCAACGGTTGGTGGAACTGTCGCCACCCAATCCAGTCCGTAGAAGACGATGAAGAAAATCATCGGTGGTGCGACGTGCGGGCCGAGCACATACGGAACGTAGAGCAGCGCGAGCCCGCGTAATCCGTAGTAGGCGACGAGCAAGAGGCGGGAGTCGTATCGGTCGGTGAGCCAACCACTGGCGACGGTGCCGACGATGTCGAAGATGCCGATCAACGCGAGCAGACCAGCAGCGACTCCGCTTGGCATGCCGTGGTCGTGAGCAGCGGCGATGAAGTGCGTCTGGATGATGCCGTTGGTAGACCAGCCGCAGACGAAGAATGTGCCCGCGAGAATCAAGAATGCTCGGTTGGTTGCGACTTCGCGCAGTGTGTTGATGGTTGAGCTAGCGACTTCAGTCAGCGAGAGCCGTGGAATAGTCGGAGCTTCGTACTCGTCGCTCGCTCCGAATGGCTTCTGGCCGATCGCGGCGGGGGAGTCAGCGAGCAAAAGTCGCACTGCAGGAATGATCGCGAGTGCGAGTGCGCCGACGCCGACTGCAGATGCGCGCCATCCGTACGTCGTCGCTACGTTCGCAACAGTCGGAAGGAAGATGAGTTGGCCGGTGGCAGATGCGGCACTAAAAACACCGGTGACTAGTCCACGTCTAGCGATAAACCAGCGATTGGCGATGATGGCACCGAAGACCAATGCGATGGAGCCAGTGCCGAAACCAACAAAGAGGCCCCACAGGATCATGAGCTGCCAGCTCGCAGTCATCCAGTACGTGGCAGCAGAACCGACGGCGACGAGCGCGAGTGCGGCGCTGACGACGTTGCGTACTTGGAATCGCTGCATGAGTGCCGCGGCGAATGGTGCGACGAGTCCGTAGATCAGCAGGTTAAGTGACGCCGCTGACGAAGTCGTCGCGCGATCCCAGCCGAACTCTGCCTCGAGCGGCTCGAGCAAGACACCCATCGATGACCGGAACGCCGCAGCAGAAATCAACGTTATGAACGTGACTCCGGCGACCAGCCAAGCTCGATGGATGCGATGCATTAGAGAATCATCCACACTGTCGTGTCCTGCGGTACGGTGACGTGACCATTGTGGACATAAATATCTGGATGGCTTGAGAGCAGAAGCGACAGCGCGGGCACCGTGAGGTCGTCTGCCCCGAAGTTGGTGACACACACGACCGTGCTGACGCTCGTCTCATCGAAACGCTCAAAAGCGAGTGCGTCATGGTCGCCCACGAGGTCATCGCGCCAGCGCATGTCACCACTGCCGAGCAGTGGCAGCTGTCGGCGCAGCAAGAGCGCTGCGCGAGTGAGATTGTACATCGAGTCGGCATCTTCCATCTGCGCCTCGACAGAGTGTTCGCTCCAGCGCGTTGGTATTGGCAACCACGGTTCGGCGCCGTCCTCAGGTCCAAAACCGAGAGACGACCCTGAACGAGTCCATGGCATCGGCACGCGATCACCGTCTCGCCCAATGAACTCGCCAGCGGAGTTGATGAATACTGGATCCTGTCGTCGTTCGGCAGGAATATCGCGCACCTCTTCAAGACCGAGCTCTTGGCCCTGGTAGATGTAGGCCGAGCCAGGCAGCGCCAGCATCTGCAACATCGAAGCGCGAGCACGAATGCGACCAAGTGCAACTTCGTCCTCGGTGGCGACGTAGTGGTTAGAGAACTTGGAGTCCCGAGGCACGTGGTCTGCCCAGTTGTAGGCAGGCCAATCGCAGCCGAATCGCGTGACGGAACGGACAGTGTCGTGATTGTCGACGACCCAGGTTGTCGGTGCACCGATCGGGACGTTGAACTCAACGGTCTCGTTGATGTTCTTGCGAATCGACTCCGCGTGCCACTGTGCGTGCAGGTATCCGAAGTTGAAGCCAGTGTGCAGCTCGTCTGGACGAAGGTACTTCGCGACGCGTGCTGTGGTCGGTTCGCCGATTTCGCCCACGAAAATGCGGCTCGGGGTGTACTCATTGGCGATGCTGCGCCAGCGACGGTAAATCGGATGCACACCATCCTGGCACCAGTAAGGGTGAGGAATGATGTCTGCGATTTCGCCGGCATCATCAAAGACCTTGATTTCATCACCGCTCGGGTAACCCTCGGTCTTGACGAGGCCGTGAGCGACGTCGATGCGGAAGCCGTCGACACCGCGGTCGAACCAGAATCGCAGCGTGGTGTCGAACTCTTCGACAATGTCTGGATGATTCCAGTTCACGTCAGGCTGACCTGCATCGAAGATGTGCAAGTACCAGTAGCCAGTGGGCTCGCCGTTGAACGTGGTCTGCGTCCACGCGGGTCCGCTGAAAAGCGACTTCCAGTCGTTCGGTGGGAGCTCACCGTTCTCGCCTTCACCGCGCAGCAAGTGGTAGCGCTCCCACTCTGGGCTTCCGGGAGGAGTGGCGAGGGCGGCCTTGAAGAAGCGGTGTTCGATAGACGTGTGGTTAGGCACTACGTCAATGATGATTTTGATGCCGACAGCGTGCGCTTCAGCAATCAGAGCCTCGCAGTCTGCAAGCGTTCCGAACATTGGATCGATGTCGCGGTAATCCGTGACGTCGTAGCCACCGTCAGTCTGCGGGCCGACGAAGAATGGTGAAAACCAGAGCGCATCGACGCCTAGTTCTGCCAAGTACTCAAGGTTGTTGCGCACACCGTTCAGGTCGCCGATGCCATCACCGTTTGAGTCTGCCCAAGACTTTGGGTAAATCTGGTAAATGACGGCTTCGCGCCACCAATCAGAGCTTGCGAGATCTGCATGAACGCGGCCAGCGACGTGGGTGTAGTTGGTCATCGGTGAAGTCTAAGAGTCACCGTTGACGTGCTTACGAGCGGTTGTGAAGTCCCGCAATGTCATCTGGAAGAGTGTTGAGCAGGAAGTGTGCGACCTGCACAAGGTACGTCACGAGCTCAGTGTGGAGCGGCTCCGCGAGGTTGCGTTTTTCGACGGCAGCCATCATGTGATGCAGCCATCGGTCGCGAGCTTCTTGATCAATCTTGAACTCCGCGTGACGCATGCGGAGGCGTGGATGTCCGCGCATGTCTGAGTACGTGTGCGGGCCGCCCCAGTACTGAATGAGGAACAGTCGAAGGCGTTCATTCGCAGCTGCCAGCTCGCTCGGCGGATACATCGGCAGCAGGACGTCATCGGCCGCAACGCCTGCATAAAAGTCATCGACAAGCGCTGTGAAGAAATCGGCACCGCCGACTCGTTCATAGAAAGTTGCTTCAGTCATGATCGCTATCGGGTTGGGGGAATCTGCGGAGGCATGCCGGGTGTCGGGTACGGACGAGCCAGCACTGGCACTCGTACACCTGCGCGGTCGAAGCTCAGTTTGATTCGTTCGCGAATCTCGCGCGCGAGGATGATTTGTTGTTCTGGCGCGGATTTCGCAACGATGCGAATGAATACAGCGTCGCCAGACACCGACTCGACACCGGCGAACTCAGGGCGACCGAGCAGCACGTCGTCGTACGCGGGATCGGTATCCATGTCGTTAGCGATGTTTTCGACGATGCTGCGAATCCGATCGAGATCTTCGTCGTATGCCACTGGGATTTCGATGGATGCCATGGTCCATCCCTGTGAGCGGTTGCCGACTTTGATGACTTCGCCGTTGCGGATGTACCAAACCACGCCCGACATGTCGCGAATGCGCGTCGTGCGGAGAGTGACTTCTTCGACTGTTCCCACAGAGCCGCCGAGATCGACGATGTCGCCGACGCCGTATTGATCTTCGATGATGAGGAAGATGCCGGCGAGGTAGTCCTTGACCATCGTCTGTGCGCCGAAGCCGAGGGCCACGCCGACGACGCCAGCGCTCGCGAGCAGAGG
>JBDLPZ010000034.1:0-16970 GCA_039800825.1 Actinomycetota bacterium | reverse complement strand
TCTTCGGCTTCACAAGATTGACTGCAACCACGATTTCAGGATTGTCTGCAGGGGCGAAGCCAATGAAGGAAGCGACGTAGCCCTTCCAGTTATTGATCTCGCTATTCCACACCTGAGCTGTACCAGTCTTGCCGGCCACTCGGTAACCCGGAATCTTCGCCTGTGGCGCGGTGCCTTCGTCGCTGACAACGCTTTCCATCATTTCGCGTACTGACTTCGCAGCGGCTGACGAGACAACGCGAACACCTTGCGCTGCTGGCGTAGGAGTGAAATTGCCAGCTGGATCGGTGATACCCGCCACGAGGGTCGGCTTCACGCGGACGCCGTCGTTTGCGATGGTCGCAAAGATGCTCGCGGCCTGAAGCGGAGACACGGTGTAGCCCTGACCGAACATCAAGGCGTAGCGGTCTGTACCACCCCAGTTTTCGACTGGCGCGAGCTTGCCATCGGACTCATTCGGGAAGTTGAGACCAGTGGGCTGGCCAACACCGAACGCCGTGAAGTAGTCGTGCAGACGCTCTTTTGGCAAGGACTCCGCGGCCAAGATTGTGCCGGTATTGCTCGACTTCGCGAGAATGCCAGCGAGGGTCAGTCGAAGCTTGGGATGCGAACTGTGATCGTGGAAAGTTCCATCTGAGCGCTTCAGCGTGTAAGGCACAGTCCACTTCGAGCTAGGCGTTGCCTTGCCAGCATCAATGATGGAGGCCATCGTCATGACCTTGCCCGTGCTACCTGGTTCGTATGCCTCCGACACAGCCCGATTGCCCATGAACTTGGCGGTTGCCGTGGTGATCTTCACAGGGTCGTACGTCGGCGCGGTCGCCATCGCAAGAATTTCGCCAGTCTTAGCGTTCATGACGATGACCGTGCCACTCTCGGCGCGAGCTTCTTTGACCTTCGCAGCGATGGTCATCTGTGCAATCGCCTGAATTCCGCGATCGATCGTCAGACGCAAGTGTGAACCGTCCACGGCTTGCTTAAATCCGTAGTCGTTGCCAGACGCGAGGCCGTAATCGCTGCGCTCACCGTCTGTGCCTGCGAGAAGTTCGTCGTACTGCAGCTCAAGACCTTCGGTCGCAACGCCATCGTAATTGAGTCGGCCGAGAATGTTTGCTGCGAGATGGCCCTCTGGATAGCTACGCAGCTGGGCTCGTTCGCCACCCACGCCAGGCAAACTCAGTTCGGCAATGCGCGCCCACAGGCTCTGAGAGACGCCCTTCTTAAGTGGCACATAACGGCGAGTGCCTTGCATGCTCTTTTCGATGTCGGCCGCATCCATCTGAAGCAGCGGAGCCAGGAGTCTGGCTTCCTTCTTTGGATCAGTGACCATCATCGGATCGACGTAGACATTTCGCACTTCGATCGTGGCCGCAAGAGCAACGCCTGAACGGTCTGTGATGCTGCCACGAAGTGCAGCAACGGCGTGCTTCTGTTGCTGCGCATCCGCAATGCCAGGGTAGGCGTCCGTAGACGTGAAGACTTGAAGATTGATCAGGGCCGCGACCATGGAGAGAATCACAAGCATCATCAGTGAGCGAGCAAGACGAACTCGGCGAAGCAACATTCGCCTGCGACGATCGCGAGCAATCAATGCCTCAGAGCGGCGAGTTTCGCTACCTCGTCTAGTTTCGTACGTTGTTCTCGACATCTCTTACCCCTTTGAGACCAATACAGCGCTGTCATCGGTGCTCCATGCGCCGGAGCTGGTGTCCACGCCGACACCTTGCGAAGCCGACTGCGCGACGCCTGGTGCGGCCTGTGGTCGGCCGTGAACCTCGCCATCGCTCATGCTGATGCCGACCGGATTGGTCACTTCAGACATGTTGAACCTGTGACCGGCAGCCGCAAGCGATTTAGTAGACGTCAGCTTCATCAGCTGGCCTTGAAGCACATGCATGCGTTCGGTCGACATACGGATGTCTTGGCGCAGCGAGCCTTCAACAAACGAACCTTGTGAAAGCTGCAACTGCACAAAAACCTGAGCGAGGATTGCAATGCCTGCAATCATGCTCAGCAGGACAGCGAACTGGGTACCCGTAAGCACGGGAAGGATTCGCTTCAGGACCTCAAAGGTTGGTTGTTCTGGCGCGCGACTCTCGCGCTCTTCAGGCAAGACATTGAATAGCAAACTCATGCAGCACGCACCCGCTCGATTGCGCGAAGACGTGCAGCGGTAGAACGAGGATTATCGAGTTGCTCAGCGTCGCTTGGCTTCTCGCTACCGCGCATGACCAAGCGAAATTGAGGCTGTGAGCCCTCTGGAACGATTGGCATGTCCGCAGGAATATCCGACGTCGAGCGCAGCGCGAATTCCGCTTTAACAATGCGGTCTTCGAGTGACTGGTACGACATCACCACGACGCGACCCCCAACGCTGAGGTGGTCGAGGGCCGCAGGAATTGCACGGCGCAAGACGTCGAGTTCGCTGTTTACCTCAACGCGCAACGCCTGGAAGGTGCGCTTCGCAGGATTACCGCCAGTACGGCGAGCCGCAGCCGGAATGGCATTCTTGATGAGTTCTGCGAGTGCAGAGGTCGACGTAATCGGCGCGACTTCTCGAGCCTTAATGATTGCCGATGCGATACGCGATGCGAACTTCTCCTCGCCATACTGAGTGATCACTCGCGTCAAGTCGCGCTGGCTGTATGTGTTCACCACATCAGCAGCTGTCAGACCTTCCGCAGTGTTCATACGCATGTCGAGTTCTGCATCTAGCGAATAAGCAAAGCCGCGCTCTGCCACATCGAGCTGCATGGATGAGACACCGAGATCGAAGAGAACTCCATCGACTACTTCGAGACCCAAAGATTCGAGCACCTGTGGCAGTTCGTCGTAGACAGCGTGAACGAGAGTGATGCGATCTGCGTACGGCGCGAGTCGCTCACGTGACATACCCAGCGCGATTTCGTCGCGATCAATTCCGATCAAACGCACTTCAGGAAAACGCAACAAAATGGCCTCGGAATGTCCGCCGAGGCCAAGAGTGGCGTCTACCACCACTGCCCCCGCGTGAGAAATTCCTGGTTCCAGTAAATCCAGACAACGTTCGAGCATGACAGGAACATGTCGCGGGGTGAATGCAGTGCTATTCATTGCGACTTTCCTTTCGGCTCCTAGGTGATTGGTGTGGGGTATTCATCAATTGGGGTCCGCCGCCGATGTCCGCCATCGGGGAAGTGACGCCGGCTTCGGAAGCGGGCCTCAACTGATGAGGTGTTAATAGATGTTTGGAACCACCTCGCCATCGAGGTCAGCAAAGCCAGGCTCGCTCTTGGCGAGGTAGGCATCCCAGGCAGCGGCATCCCAAATTTCAATGCGGGTGTCTGCGCCGACTACGACGCAATCGCGATCGAGTCCGGCGTATTCGCGCAAAGCTGGTGGAAGACCGATTCGACCCTGCTTGTCAGGCTGCTCGTCATAAGCACTGGAGAAGAACACGCGCGTGTAGGCGCGGACATTGGCGTTGGTTTGAGCGGCGGTACGCAGCTTGCTCGCGTAATCCGAGAACTCGGCCGTCGGCCATACGACCAAGCAGCGTTCCTGGCCCTTAGTGATGACAAGACCACTCGTCAGGGCGTCGCGGAACTTGGCGGGGAGGATCAAACGACCTTTTTCGTCGAGGCGAGGGGTATGCGTGCCAAGAAACACGAATCGACCCTCCACTTCGCTCCTATGAGGGCTTCCCCACCCTCAAGTTGGGCCGAGGATACTCCACTTTCCTCCACTTGCAACCATTTCCACCCACTATTTTCCAAAAATGACCCCTGAGCACCCTTCCCTCCCCCATCTCGGAGGCAGATCGAGGCTGGTCGGTGAGTTGAAGACAACAAAAAGCCCCCGACCGGCGGGGGCTTGGAATCGAGGGGTGAGCGGTCTTAGCCGTCTATCCCATCGCGACGATTGCGGAAACGCTCTTCGGCGTTGTTGAGGTAGTTGCCGCGAGGCTTCTTCTTAGGAGATTGAGCAGCCTTGGCAGGCCCACCCTGGGCAAGAGCTGCCGAGATAATGCCGTAGAGACCGCCGAGGACCGCCACGAAACCAGCAATGCCGATAGCGGCAATCTGTGTGGAGAGGCCCGCGACAATGGCGGCAATACCCGCCACGACTAACAGACTCAGCAGGCCAGTTCGTGCTGATCGCACTGAACGTGGGCCTGAATCGCGCATCGAGGAAGCGAAGCGCGGATCTTCGGCATAGAGCGCACGCTCCATCTCTTCAAGCAACTTTTGTTCGTGCTCCGAGAGTGCCATGTCCACCTCCCCTGACGTCGTGGTGAGCCAAGAATAAGTCAGTCTCTAGTCGTTGTCATCCGGTGAAACCAATCTAGCTGGCTTCACTGCGCCTTTTCCGAATCGGGTGGTCGCGCGATCCATGGCAAGTTCGGCCTCGCGCCAGCGCAATTCCGGCTGGCCCAGCTCTAGCTGGGCCCAGGCGTCTTCACTGTTGATAAGGCCTTCCACGCGCACCCCAAGTAGGCGAATTCGGACTCTTTGCAGCCGCATTCCTTCATACAGCGCCTTGATAGCCGCGTAGAGCTCATGCGCTGTATCGATCGGCGATGGCAGCTTCTTCGAGCGCGTCACAGTCTTGAAGTCACTGAAACGAATCTTGAGCACAACAGTGCTTCCCTGCTGGCCATGGCGCCGCAAGCGGCGAGCAACGTTCTCGCTCAATTCCAGCAAGTGTTTCAGTAGCAATTCGGGGTCATCAGTGTCATAGGCGAACGTCGTCTCCTGGCCGATGGTCTTTTCGACATGCTCGGCCACCACTTCGCGCTCGTCTCGACCCCATGCAAGTTCGCTGAGATGAGTGCCGAGCGAGTCGCCTAGCGCGCGACAGAGCGTTTCAGCGGGAGTGTTTGCGATATCGCGCACCGTGCGCAGCCCCAGCCGTTGTAATTGTTCTTCAGTTTTTGGGCCCACACCCCAAAGCGCCGACACTGGCAACGGATGCAAGAAGTCAATAACTCGATCAGGCGGAACGAGTAACAATCCATCTGGCTTAATAGCCGTCGACGCCAACTTTGCAATGAACTTGTTTGCTGCGACCCCGACTGAACACGTGATGCTCTGCTCGGCCTCTACTCGCTGCCGAATCAACGTCGCAATTGTTAATGGCGAGCCAAGTCTTCGAACCGCGCCGCTCACATCGAGGAAGGCTTCATCGAGCGAAAGTGGCTCGACCTCAGGAGTGATGTCTCGAAAGATCTCCATCACGCCTTTGCTCACCTCGGCATATTTGTGATGACTCGGAGAAATGATGATGGCCTGTGGGGCTAGCCGACGAGCCGTTCCCATCGGCATCGCAGCATGCACACCGAATGCCCTCGCTTCGTAGGTTGCGCTCAACACCACCCCGCGACCGCCTTGGCCGCCGATAATGACCGGCTTGCCGCGCAGCTCGGGTCGCTCAATGAGCTCAACACTGGCGTAAAACGCATCCATATCGATATGCAGAATCGGCGTCTGCGAATCATCGGTACCAAAGCGAAGCCGCTCACGGTTTCGCTCGATGGGTTGCCGACTCATATGCCTATCCTGCCTAACCTGGGCTACCAGGACTCGTATGCCACAGCTTCGTCGGAGGTTCGATGCCACCTGCCGGCGCAATGTCGGCCCACGGCGACTGTCGGAAACCACTTGGATGCACGAGGACACGCTGCCCGTTGCCTGCGCCACCGCCCATGCCACCAGCCGTACGACCAGAAGGGCGTCGACTCATGACAGGTCGCGTTGAGCGAGAGGCCGCAGCTTCGCCAGTGCCCAGCTCGTCGAAGTCCTCGGCTTCGCTCGTGGATTCCATGAAATCGATTACCGCTTGCTGGCCGGCTGCTGTATCGAAACCATAGGGGGTCCGACACCCTGCATCGAAAACCTCTTGGACCGACCTCAAGTCCCAACATCCAGTCGCGCGAATCGAAATGCCGCGTGGACCAGTTCGGCGAATCACTCCACGCACCAGGAGCGTCCATGAATGGAACAGCGTGTGCGCAAAAGGACCTTGGGCATCTTCGAAGAATGCCGCGTCCAGCGGCCCAGTGGCATCATCAAGAGTCAAGAAGATCACTCGTTTGCCACTGCGAACAGGTGGTGTCTGAGTCGCAACTTTGACACCTGCAATAAGAACTTCTTGGCGTGAGCGAGTGCCGAGCAAATCACGAGCTCGAGTCACTCCCAACGCTGCCATCAGCGGCTCGTGGAAATCCATCACATGATGGCTGACTTCCATTCCCAAAATCTCGAGTTCAGCCTGAACTCGCTCAGTGGCATCCATCTCTGGCAAACCAGTGGCCAACGGGATTGCGCCTGGTCCTGAATCAAAAAGCATTGCTTCTCGCCCACCACCAGTTGATCTCCACCGTTCCAGCTCAGCTACATGCACAAGCAAGTCACGACGCGACGTCGCACCATGTCGCTGACGGGTAGAAGAACTAATGCGATGAATCTCATCGAAAGCTCCCGCTAACACAAACCTTTCCATCGTCGGTCGAGAAATCGACGCACGATTCCAAACATCGTTGATGTCGACGAAAGGTGCTGCTTCAAGAATCGATTCGACCTCAGCATCACTAATCCCCTTCAGTTGCGAAAGGCCTATGCGGATACCTAAAACGCCCTCAACTTCTTCAACAACGAACTCGCTCTTGCTGCGATTGATGTCGAGACCAAGAACTGGCACTCCCATCTGCCGCGCGTCTTCAATGATCAGACGCTTGGGATACATACCAGGATCATGAGTGAGCACGCCCGCATAGAAAGCAGCTGGATGATGCGTTTTAAGCCATGCCGACTGATATGTCGGCACCGCAAAAGCTCCGGCATGTGCTTTGCAAAAACCAAACGATGCAAAAGCCCGCAGCACATCCCACACTCGATCGACAACCTCGAGATCAAAGTCTCGGCGCAACGCCTCGGGATAAAACCAGCCTCTGACGACGTCGTGTTTCTCCCATGAACCTAGACCGCGTCGAACCTCATCTGCCTCCGCGAGTGAACAACCCGTCATCTCTGCCACGATTTTGATCACTTGTTCGTGAAACACCACGACTCCACAGGTCGACTCCAAGATTGGCTTCAAACGTGGGTGCAAGAACTCCGGCTTTTTCCAGCCTTGTCGAGCCGTTAAGAAAGGCGTGACCATGTCACTCTTGACGGGACCGGGACGAAACAAAGAAATATCAATAATGATGTCTTCAAAAGTCTCTGGGCCAAACTTGCCCACCAATTCGCGTTGGCCAGGCGACTCAATCTGGAAACAGCCAAGAGTTTTTGTGGAAGAAATGAGTTCGTACGTCGCAGGGTCATCGAAAGGAACTTCGTCTAGCTCGACCTGCGCACCCTCAGTACGCTCAATCTCACTCAAAGCAAATGACATGGCTGACTGCATACGAATACCAAGGATGTCGAGCTTTAAGAATCCGAGTGTCTCAACATCGTCTTTGTCGTAGTGACTCATCGGGAAGTCCGCACCACTCGCTTGCACTGGCGTGCGATCAAGGAGCGATGAATCACTCAGCAGCACTCCACATGGATGCAAAGCAACATTGCGCGGCAGCCCATCGAGGCCTTCGACCAAGTCAAGAAACTGATTGAGCTGCCCCGTGCGAGCCAGCGCTCCAAAACCTGAGCGGCGTAGCTCCGGCAATTCTTGTAAAGCCGTCCGCGCGTCGCGGGCACGAATATGCGGAAAAGCCTTCGCAAAGGCATCGACCTCTGCCCGCGGCAACCCCAGTGCGTTACCTACATCTCGAATCGCATGTCGAACCCGGTAGGTATCCATCATCGAGACGCATGCGACCCGATCGCCACCAAAACGCTCAAACACCGCGCTATAAACATCTAGTCGGCGATGCGACTCGACATCGATATCGATGTCCGGCAGCGAACTGCGAAGCGGCGATAGGAACCGCTCCATGATGAGGTCGTAATCCAGCGGATTGAGTACCGAGATCCCTAGGAGATGATTGATAAAACTGCCCGCACCACTACCGCGAGCCGCAACGCGCACTCCGATATCGCGAGTGAGCTTGACGACCTCCGCCACGGTCAAGAAATAAGCCGCAAACCCAAGATGGCGTACAACCTCAAACTCTTCTTCAAGCCTTGTGCGCATTCGCTGAGCGCCAGGCCCTGAATCGAAACCGCGAAACGCTAATGCCGACTCACATCGCTGACGCAACACGATGTCAGCCTCGGCCGCTTCGGCTTGAATCACCGCGGCGGTTCTGCGCGGAGCGGCCGGACGATCCCAGGTCGCTGGCACGACGATGCGTCGCTCTGGATTCATGATCACATCCAGCTCGGGCACATGAATCGAGCCGATTCCCAAATCCAGCTGCGGATCAATAATCGCGCGACGACCATAGTGATTTGTCATCGCAATCAAGTGATCGGCATCAGCGGAGCTAAAACCGCCCGCCTCCGCAATCTCGTTCGCGATAGTCCGCATCTCGTCAGCCGACTTGAGGTAGCCCTCACCATTGGTGCGGTCAACATTCTTATGCGACAGCGGCACAAGTCGACGAGTCGCATCGAGAATGTCTGTCACTCGAGCCTGACTCGGATCAACAAACCGCACTGCGTTGGTCAAAACAGTCGGCGCATGCTGGGCTTCAGCGAACTGCCACATTCGAGCGGCATTGAGCGTCGACAGCGGCATTCCGAAATCAGTGGCAGGGACAATTGCATCGCGTGATCGATGCGAAACAATCTCGCACACAATTTCAGCACCAGTTTCGCGCCAACGGCGCAATAGATCATGAGCTTGTTGATATTTGCGCTGAGCAACGGCGCGACCGACGTCTGAGTTAGGTCCCAGTAAAACCGTAAGACCTTCGTCGGCGGCAGCTACAACGCTCACAATCTCAGCCACTCGCTGTACGACATCTACTGAGATGCCATCTGCGTGATGGGCGCTCGTCAACCGATTGATGCCGACCATCCCCGCAGCACCACGGGCAAGAACCGTAATTCTTTCTGGCCGAGTATCTGCCACTGCTCCCCCGAACATCGGCGCAGCCATCGCAGCACCAGAATGCACCAGCGGCACATCTACTCCGATGATGGCAGCGACTCCGACATCGGTGCAGGCGTTAGCGAATCTGACAGCGCCATACAGACCTTCGCGGTCAGTCAAAGCGACAGCTGGCATCTCCAACTCTGCTGCCCGTTCAGCAATGCGCTCAGGGAAAGCCGCGCCGTAGCGAAGCGAAAACCCTGATGCGACATGTAAATGAATGAACTCACCCATCAGTCGAGCACCCGAATCAATCGCCAAGGGTCGGCGCTCGCCGACAACAACGACACTCTCTGGGCGACATCGCCCACCAAAATCCCCGCCATGCTCTGGGCTTCAATCCGCCAGATATGCCAGGTGACATCTCCTGCGTCAGCATCGGCAAACTCTCCTGAGAAGAAACTCTGGGAAATGCTTTGCCACCACGGGCCCGACTCGACCCAGTGCATGACGATTCGTTGCACTACATAGCGATGACCGTTCCAGCGAAAAGACTGTGGGATTCCGTCGTGTTCAATCAGATTGAGATCTTCAGATCTCATCGAAACGTTCTTAGTCATAGGGCGGGCTATCTCTGAGCTATCTCTGGGTTATCGATTAGCCATCTCTGGCTAGTGGTCGGGTGTTAGAACCTGACGACCCATGAGAGAAGGCCACGAAATAGCTCGCAATAGCCACCGACTCATCCCCGAAAGACTCATCCGGCGAGCCCATCCACAAGGAACAGACTCGCCGAATGTCGCCACCTAGGAGCGGCAACCCACTACTGGCTGGGGTGGGTCGAGGACCGCAGCCAGCCTGGGTGTCTAACGGTGTGGCTCGTTCAGGGAGACGTGCCACATTCGAACATTTGTTCGATAGCCCAAGTAAACCCTGCCGACGCTTGCCTGTCAACTACCCCCGAGATACGGCGCAAACATGGCGCCACAAGAAGAACTACAAACCGCGCTTGGCCCGGAAATAACCCACGGCCGCGTTGGCATGGCCATGGCCCATGCCGTGCTCGGACTTAAGAAAAGCCACCATCTCCATGTGCTTGAGATCGAGCTTAGATTCCAGCAACCCAAACCAATAATCCATCGGCTGGCCATACTTCTTCTCAATGGAGGGGAAATACGACGCCGGACCAGTCACTTTTTCAGCCATAGCCGAACTATCCCCCATCGAAGCCGATTAAGACAGGTACGCGTCGCGCACGCACGCAACATAAGCCCTGACGCCAGTCGGAGTCAGATGAACGCCGTCGCGAACAAAATACTCAGGGTGCCCATCGCTGCACGAGGCCCAGTCGGCGACTCGCACGTTGGGATGCTTCGACGCCCACTGCGCAATGAGTCGGTTATTGGGGTCTTGCCACTGGCGAGGAACCACGACATTGATGACCACGACGCGTGCCGTACCGATCAGAGCTTTAGAAATCTTCGGCAGGTGCTCTGGCTTCAAGGTGCCATTGACGCCGATATTGAACACCACATCGAATTCGCCATGATGAGTCTTGGCATACGCACGGATCTTGCGAATCAGAATATGAGCCTGCAGACCAACTTCGGCATCAAACTTTTGGATCTCGAAACTCTGTTCAAAACCGCGAGCGGCGCCGAGCAGAACTGAATCGCCGAACACCCACATCTTGCGATGCGCCTTCGTTACTGGCTGTTGCAGCCGCTCGTCAGGCGCGATAACGACATCCACGACCGTGCGCGCAGCCTGCGCCTCCGCCCGCGAAACCTCAAGTGCACGCACATCGATGGCCGTTGCGGACACGAGTGGAGTCATGAGCGCCGCAACAGCACCAACTGCGGCAAGTCGCTTTGTGCGCAGCGGCAACTGGCCGATTGAGCGTGCCCACTTCTGCACCTGGCGTCGCCGAACTGGAAGTTCGATGAGTCGATACGAAAACTCAGTAATGGTGCCGAGGAGTAACAGCTGAAAAACAACAAGCTGCATTCCCTCGAGTGCAATGTCGAGACCCGGTCGCAGCACCTGAATGACGACCCAATGCCACAGATAGAGACCGTAAGAGCGGGTCCCGAGCCACGCCATAAACGGCAAACTCAGCGGCTTACGCAAAATCGAGGACGGATGCACAGCCGAACCGATCACTGCAGCAGTACCAAGACCTGCGAGCAAAAAACCAAGCGTGTAGAAATCGCCAGTCGTCTCACTGACGTTGAAGAGAGCCCATGCCAAGACAGCGAGCCCCCAGAGGCCAACGCCGTTGATGACCCAACGGCCGACCTTCGTCACTTCGGCATGCAAGTTCTTCGGCACCCACGAGACTGCCAGTGCCGCGCCAATGAAAAGACCCGAGCTGTGCGTATCGGTTCCGAAATACATATGGCTGGCAGAGATGCTGCTACTCGTAGCGCTCGAGCCAACCCACACCAACGTCGCCCACGACGCGACCGCGCCGACGATGGCGGCCACACGGACATGCACGACATGCAGCCGACGACCAATGAACAAAATCAGAGCCGGCCATACAACGTAGAACTGGGCTTCAATCGCCAGCGACCACGTGTGTTGAAGCAGCGAAGGACGACCAATAGCTTCGAAATAGTCCTGCTGCTCAGCGATAAACCACCAGTTGGTCAATCCAGCCATCGCCCACGGCAGGTCTTTCAGGAAACGCTCAATCGTGTCTGGCGCCCAGAGGCCAACACCAATGGCAATGCCGAGAACTAGGAACAAAAAGGCAGGAACTAGTCGCCGGACGCGGCCGAGATAGAAAGCTCGAAAATTGATGGTGCCCGTGCGCTCAAAGACGTCGATGAGCAACCAGGTGATCAAGTACCCGCTGAGGACGAAGAAGATGTCGACTCCGAGGAATCCACCCGGCAACCATGTGGCGCCGAGATGGAAAATCACAACCGCCGCAATAGCAATAGCTCGTATGCCATCAAGTGCAGAGACATACGAGCTTTTGCGGTCAGGGGAAGTGAGCAAGGTGAGAGTCGACGATTACTTGTCGATGATCTCTTGGAGAGCGGCGTGCAACTCGACGGCGTTGTTATCCAAGCCGAGTGCTGCAGCAGCAACGAGCTTCTGCGCCTTCTCCGAAGCTGCCTTTGCCTTTTCGTGTGCGTCGAGAACTTCGCGGTGCGCGTCACGTGAGGCGGCGATTGCACCGGCAACCTGACGGCGAATGTCGTTTGCCTGCTCGATTGCAGCGCGACGAGTCGCGTCAGCCCACTTGGTGGCATCAGCCATAACCTGCTGTGCATGTGCTTCAGCAGAAGCCTTGAGGTTGGTGGTCTCAACTTCGGCTGCGTGGCGAACCTGGCCGGCTTCGCTCTCAGCGCGATCGATCGTGTCCTTGGCCTGCTTGATAGCTGCCTGCAAACGAGCCTCAGCATCAGCGATGATTTCATCAGCCTTGCGCTGCGCCTGAGCGAGGTTCTTCTCGGCCTGCTTGTCAGCCTTAGCCACAATGTCCTTGCCGAGCGCCTTAGCTTCTGCCTCACGGCGGTGAACCGCAGCGAGCATTGAAGATGCGGTCTCAGATGCCAGCGCTTCAAGCTCGGTGGTGTTGAGGTCTGAAAGGCTCTTCTCGACGCGCAAACGCGCTACTTCGGTCTCGAGCTGCTTGACGACATCGACCAGTTCTCCTGCGCTGAGCGACTCGACAGCGATGTTGTTCTCGCGTCGGTAGCCGATCCAGTCCAAAACTCGACGGCGCGAAGTTTCGTCAACGGTCAGTTCTTCAGACATCAAAGCCTCCAAATAGGAATGTGAACGGATTTTAGCCACGGGAAACTCAGGACAGAAACCACTCAGGCCCACCGAATGTCAGTGGGCCTGAGTGTCAGAGACTTCAGATGAGGAAGTTGTTGAACTGCCAAGGGTCAGAATCAACCTCGGTGTCGTCCCATTTCGCGAACAAATCGACGCGATTCTTCAGCGGAGTCCAGTCGGCAGCGCCCGAGTGGAATTCGCCGAGGTATGGGTTGGCGATGTCGAGGACTTCGTCCCACGGCAGGTCATCTGGCACGCAAAGGCCAGCGCCTGGGTTGTCGATCATCCACTTGGTGCAGGCGTAAACCGAGGCAGCCACCTGAAGCGTGGTCGCACTCTGGTTCGGCACCAGCTTGCGAGCGTCGTGGATCGAGAGCAGCGAGCCGGTCCACCATGCGGTGAGCGGGTGGCCCATGAGCAACACACCAAGGCGGTCTTCACCGTCGATGATTTCGTTGTTCATGATGCGTTCGCGAGTCGGGAACTCCCAGTTGTTGGCCTGAAGCTCGCGCATCGAGGCGATTGCTGCGTCGCTTGGGCAGTAGGCGTAATGAACCGTCGGGCGGTAGATCTCTGCACCGTTTTCGTCGGTGACGGTGAGGTGCTTAGCGATTGTGTAAGCCTCGCCATGGCGCACAACCATGCCGTTGATTTCGTAGTTCGGCACCCATGAGCGCACCCATGTGGTCGCACCAGGCTGGGCGATGCAGATCTGGGTGTCAGAGGTTTCGTGACGCAGACCGTTGCGTGGCAGCTTCTTTTCGTGCGTGCCCCAGCCGAGTTCGGCCGGCGCGATGCCTTCTTCGTGGAAGCCTGCGACAGACCACGTGTTAACGAATTCGCCTGGCACTTTCGGCTGGTCGGTGACCTGCGTGTCGCGCTCAGAGACGTGAATGACCTTAACGGTGAGCAGGTGAGCCAAGCGTGGGAAATCGCGCTCAGCAAGAGCGACGCGGACGTCGGCTTCGAGCTCATCGCCGAGGATGTTCTGGGCAATGCATTCTGCGGCGATGTCAGACAGCGCACGCTTGACGAAGTGAGAGACCAGGCCAGGGTTAGCGCCGTGCTCGACGACTGCCGTTGGGCCTGCCTCGCTCCAGCCTGACTTCATTGCCTGCATCTTCTGATGACGTACGAGCAAAGTGCGTTCACGTGGGTCGCGATCGGTCTGTGACTCGTATGGATCCCACTCTTCAACAGAAGTGTTGAGGTAGAGGACGCCGTTGTCATGGCACCAGCCGATGATGGTGTTGGCGTCGATATTCCATGCGAGGTCGATCAAGACGTCGCCGCTGCTCACATGCTGTGAGAGCAATTCAGAGAGATTCGACTCTTCGACTTTGCCAAACATGAAGTTGGCACCTGCCGCAATCGCATCCTTGAACCGTGGCGTCATGTCCTGATAGTCCATGATTGTCAGTTGTTCTGGGCGCTTAACAATGTGTTCTAGAAGAAGGGGAACGGTGCACTGTGAGACTGAACCTCCACCGAGGACGAGAACGCGTCCTTCAAACTGACCGGCCAACGGACCTCCAAAAATAGGCGTAAATGCTCTTTTGAGCGGCTGAACTTTAGGTCCGACTGCCTGTCACACAAAATCGCAACGGACCTCAATCGCCGAAGGTTTCATCATCGTTCACCAGAGGTTCACGACCCGAGGTCAAGCGGTTGCGCAGCGCTAACCACAGCATCGTGCCAACTGCGACAGCAACAATCAGATCGAGGACGACGGTCAGCACGAGAGTCATCACCAGAATTAGCGCATCAAGGTGGCTCGCATTGGCCTCCGCTCGAAGCTCTGAAATCTTGATCATCTGCGCCGTCGTCGCCCACAGCACTCCCGCCAGGGCCGGAATTGGGATGAGCGCCACTTGGCTGGCGAAGAGCAGCACCGCCACGGCGAGTACGACAGAATGACTGACGGCCGCCAGCCGGGTGCGTGCACCAGCATGAACATTGACCGCCGTGCGAGCCAGTGCGGCCGTGGCCGGCACGCCACCAAACAGAGGCGTCACCAGGTTGGCCAGCCCCTGCCCCACTAGTTCTTTATCTGAGTCATGAACGCTGCCGTCACCTTTGAGCTTGTCTGCCACCTTTGCACTCAACAGGCTCTCAAGCGCGGCTAGCACCGCGATGCTGATAGCAGGCGGAATGATGACGGCGACCGTTGAGAAGTCAGACAAGAAATCTGTCGAGAAGCTGAACAGGTTTGAGGGTAGGTCACCTACCGTCGGCACATCCAGCCCTAACGCTGCGGTGCCAGCCGTCGCGAACGCCACGACAATCAGACTCTTCGGCCAGAGGGTCCACCGATGTCGCAAGACGATCAAGATGGCAGCCGAGACAACGGCCATAATCGACGATGCGCTGACCAGCGCAGAGGCATGTGTCACGGAGTCCCAGGCGACTTGAAAAACATGATCGCCACGATCATGCAATCCCCACACAAGTGGGACCTGCTGCAGCGCAATCACGATTGCGATTCCCGCCGTGAAGCCTTCGATCAGCGACACCGGCAATCGGTGAATGTGACTGCCCAACTTCATTAACCCGGCCGCGACTAGCAACGCTCCGGCTAGAAAGCCAGCTGCCAGCACGCCACCGATTCCGACTTTATGAACGATGGGCAAAAGCACAACAGTCATCGCGCCGGTCGGGCCAGAAACCTGAAAGCGGCTGCCACCCATCAAGGCTGCGATCGTGCCCGCAACGATTGCGCTGACGAGACCTGCGGCCGCGCCCATTTCAGAAGCGACACCGAATGCGACGGCGAGCGGAAGTGCGACAACTGCGACAGTGAAGCCAGCGATCACGTCTGGCCGAGCGAAGCCCTCCCCCTGAGCTTCCTCAAGAATCACCGTCTTTAGGGAGCGCATAATCTGAGATTGTACGCCTGCCGTGCTAGCCTCCACCGAACAACTACAGAACACCGTTAGGGGTGAAATCCGTGAGGACCCTGGTCATTGGAGCAGGTGGAGTCGGACGGGCAATTGCGAACATCGCTTCGCGTCGTAATTTCTTAACATCGATGGTTGTGGCTGACTACACGTTAGAAAAAGCCCAAGCAGCTGTTAAGCGTTTAGATGATCCGCGCTTTAGCGCAGCAGAAGTGAATGCCTCGGACCTTGAGGCTATTCGAGAATTGATTCGAGAAACCAACACTGAAATTGTGATCAACGCTGTTGATCCACGATTCGTCATGCCTATCTTCCTGGCATGCGAACTAGAACACGTCAACTACATGGACATGGCGATGTCGCTTTCGCGACCGCATCCATTGTTGCCGCACACAGAGACTGGCGTAAAGCTCGGAGACGAACAGTTCGCGCGCGACTGGAACTGGTCGGAGCGCGGCACTTATGCGCTCGTCGGTATGGGTATCGAACCCGGAATGAGCGACGTATTTGCACGCTATGCGTCGGACCATCTCTTTAGCCGTATCGACCAGGTCACTGTGCTTGATGGATCGAATCTGACCGTCGAGGGATACGACTTTGCGCCGTCGTTCTCGATTTGGACCACGATTGAGGAATGCCTCAATCCCCCACTCGTCTGGGAAGACGGCCGCGGCTGGTACTCGACAGAGCCATTCAGCGAGCCTGAGATCTTCGACTTCCCTGAAGGTATCGGTCCGGTCGAATGCGTCAACGTCGAGCACGAAGAAGTTGTGCTCATTCCGCAGAAAGTCGACGCCCGCAAGGTCAACTTCAAATACGGTCTCGGTGCTGAGTTCATCAACGTCCTCAAGACGATTCACCTCATCGGTATGGATCGCCGCGAGAACGTCGAAGTGCAGGGCGTCAGCATTTCGCCACGCGATCTGCTCGCAGCTGCACTACCTGATCCGGCAACACTCGGATCAAAGATGAAAGGCAAGACTTGCGCCGGCACGTACGTCGAAGGTCTCGACAAGGATGGAAATCCGAAGGCCGTTTACATCTACCACGTCGTTGATAACGAATGGTCGATGGCCGAGTACGGCGACCAGGCAGTTGTGTGGCAGACGGCCCTCAACCCAGTCATCGCTCTAGAGCTTCTGCATGAGGGACTGTGGAAGCCAGAGGGCGTCAATGGTCCTGAATGGTTCGATGCGGTGCCGTTCTTGAATAAAGTCGCCGAATTCGGACCCGAATGGAAAATTCGCGAAGAAGATGCTTCCCATGTTGCGAAATAGCAACGTATGATCTACAGCAAAAGCCCCCTCAATGCCGAGGGGGCTT
>JBDLPZ010000033.1:0-5966 GCA_039800825.1 Actinomycetota bacterium | reverse complement strand
CCAGGTCGGCATTCGAGAGTCGCTGCGCTCTGCGGCAACAGGGCGACGCCCTGACCGCTGACGACCATCTGGCACACGGTAGACAGACCCGCCGATCCAACATCGCGGAGATTGTTCATGCCCGCGATCTGACACACCTCGACCGTCTGGTCGCGAAGGCAGTGGCCATCTTCGATGAGCAGCACTTCCGAATCTTCAAGAGCGCCGAGTTGGACATTTGAGTTCTGCGCGAGCGGATGATCTGCGCCGACCGCTAGCAAGAACGGATCGTCGGCGATGACGAATTCGGTAAGACCCGGATGTCCCACCGGCGTAGCCAGAAGGCCCATGTCGAGGTCGTTTCCGACCAGTCGCTCGACCATCACGTTTGTGCGCGATTCACCAATGCTCAAAGCAACTGTAGGGAAGTTGGTGCGCATCGTTCGGACGATTCCTGGCAGCAGGTACGGCGCCATCGTGGGGATTGCGGCGAGGCGAAGGCGGGTGACGCCGGTGCGGACGCGCTCGGCCTCGAGCTCAAGCGCATCGACCGCGTCGAGCACGGCCTTGGCGAACGGCAGGAGCTGCGCGCCCTCAGGCGTGAGGCGAGTACCGCGAGTAGTGCGGTCGAAGACGGTAGTCCGCAGGAGGCGCTCAAGCGCCTTGATCTGCTGGGTCACGGCTGGCTGGCTCGTGTGGAGCTCGAGAGCCGCTTCGCGGTAGGTGCCGAGCTCGGCCACGGTGACGAATGCTTGGAGCTGGGGGACGCTGGGGAGAGTCATAAGCAAAACGTATCACTGTATGCAGATAAAACTATTGGACTTATGTCTCAATCGCGTCAACAATTCGCCTCAGTCGCCCGTTCTGGAGAGTTTCGGGCTGCTATTTGGACTCTCGTCCGAGCAAGACTTAATCGAATATCCCCCCGAAAAGCTAAAGGCCCACTGACTTAAAGTCAGAGGGCCTTTAGTTCTTTTCGCGAGCTTTTGTGCGTGGGATTAGCCCGCGCTGTTGTGCAGCGGATTCCAGCCGCCGAACTCGGCGATCAAATCATCTGCACACGTTGGGCCATGACTGCCGGACTCATACATCTCAATCGGTGCTGGATTGTGCAATGCACTATCCAAAATTCGCCACGATTCTAAAACTGCGTCGATACGAGTAAAACGGAAATGGTCGCCTTCGATTGCTGCATCGAGAAGTCGCTCGTAAGCCTCTTGACGCGCACCAAGTGCAGCCGAGAACTCAACAGACAGATCTACCTGTGAGGTAAACAAATCTGAGCCAGGTGCCTTCACCTGCAACTGCATGTCCACGCCATCGCCGACGCCGAGACGGAAGCGCAAGACGTTGGGAGACGGCGCGTGACCTTCGACCGGCTTAAACAGCATGCGCGGTGGTTGCTTGAATTCCACAACTGCTTCGAGTGACGTCTCAGCCATGCGCTTGCCGGTGCGCAAGAAGATCGGCACCCCTGCCCAACGCCAGTTGTCGATGTGCAGCCGGATAGCTGTGAAGGTCTCGACGTTCGACGCCGGGTCGACACCAGGCTCTTCGAGGTAGCCGGCGTATTGGCCGCGCACGATTTCGCCTGGCTCTACTTCGCGGATTGCGGAGAGGAGCTTGACCTTCTCGTTCTGGATTGATTCGCCACTGAGGTCGATCGGTGGTTCCATCGTCAGCATCGCGAGCACCTGGAGCAGGTGGTTTTGGAGAACGTCGCGAATCGCGCCGACGCCGTCGTAGAAGCGGCCGCGGCCTTCGACGCCGAATGACTCGAACATCGTGATCTGGATGTTGGAAACGTAGTTGCGGTTCCACACCGGCTCGAACAGTGTGTTGGCGAAGCGGAAGACCAACAAGTCTTCGACAGATTCTTTGCCGAGGTAGTGATCGATGCGATAAATCTGATCTTCTTTGACGACCTGCTCGAGAGATTCGTTCAGCGCGACGGCGCTAGCCAGATCGCGGCCGAAAGGCTTTTCGACCACGAGACGTGCGGTGCTTGCAAGACCTGCGTTAGCAAGACCGTTGCTGACAGCCGTGAACTGGTCAGGCGCAATCGCAAGGTAGTACGCAGTAAGCGTTGATTTGCCGACAGCGGCGCGGAGCTCCTCAAACGTCGACGCCTCGCGGTAGTCGCCGATGACGAGGCGCATTGAAGAGATCAGAGTGTTGAGAACTTCTTCGTCGACATTCTTGATGGCTTTGCGGATGGCATCCACAGCGTTTTGCTTGAACTCTTCTTGAGTCCACCGAGTCGAGGCGACACCAACCACAGGAATGTCGAGTTCCTTGTTGATCTGCATGTGATACAGCGCAGGGAAGAGTTTCTTCTTTGCGAGATCACCAGTCGCGCCGAACAGCACGAGACATTCAGCGCGCACTATGAACCCTTACGTGGGTTTTCGTTGTGGCCGCCGAACTTGTAACGCATGGCGTTGAGAGCTTTGTTTGAGAAGCCGTCGTTGCCGCGCGATGCGAATCGCGACCAGAGAGCAGCGCTCAGCACTGGTGCAGGAATCTGGGTATCAATCGCAGCCTCAACGGTCCAGCGGCCTTCGCCGCTGTCAGAGACGGCGGTGGCGTATTCGTCAAGGTCGTTTGATTCGACAAGCGCCTGTGCCGTGAGATCGAGCAACCATGAAGCAACAACACTGCCGCGACGCCACACTTCAGTGACTGCAGGGATGTCGATGTCGTAGCCAGGAGCATGATCCTTCGCTGCTTCGAAGATGGCGAGGCCTTCGGCGAATGCAGCCATCATGCCGTACTCGATGCCGTTGTGAATCATCTTGACGAAGTGGCCGGCACCCGCTGGGCCACACCACTGGTAGCCCTTTTCGCACGTGTCTAGCTCGCCATCGCGACCGGGTGTGCGTTCGGCTGCCTCGACACCTGGAGCCAGTGCTTCGAAGATGTCTCCGAGTCCATCGACGACTGCCTTGTCGCCACCGATCATCAAGCTATAGCCGCGCTCGAGTCCGTAGACGCCGCCGCTGGTGCCAACATCAACAAAGTTGATGCCGCGCTCTGAGAGCTTGGCCGCGTTCTCAACGTCGTTCTTGTAGTAGCTGTTGCCGCCGTCGATGATCGTGTCGCCAGGTTCGAGAACAGCTGCGACTGCATCGATGGTCTGATTAGTGACGCCGGCAGGAACCATGATCCACACAGTGCGTGGAGCTGGCAGTAGTGCCGCAACTTCGGCTAGTGATGCTGCAGGAGTCGCGCCGACGTCGACGAGCGCCTTAGCCGATTCGACATTGATGTCGTAGGCGACGGTGCTGATGCCGTTCTTTTGTAGACGACGCACGATATTTGCGCCCATGCGGCCAAGGCCGACCATGGCGATGCGGGGAGCGGTGGTCATGAGTTCTCCTGCTGGTTCGGTAGAGAGGCTGCGGCCGCGTCATCGAGCCACAGGGAGCATTGTTCTAGATTGGCGAGAGCGCCGATTGGCAATTCAGTGTCGCCAGCGATTGCTTTAGCAATTGCTGCATTCTTTGATTCACCAGTCGCAATCACTGCGATGTTGGCCGCATCTGCGATGGTGCTGAAACTGAAAGTGATGCGCTGCGATGGTGGCTTAGGTGAGTCAGTGACTGCAAACACGCAGCGAGGGTCAGCTGCATTCCACATTCCTGGGAATAGCGATGCGATATGGCCGTCTGGCCCCACACCGACGACAGCAAATGCGAAGTCCACTTCGCTAACTTGCTTCTCCCACGCGAGAGCGAGCTCTGCGATGTCGCCATCACTCGGAGCCGGCGCACGGTGGCACTCGATAAACGATCCGAGACGGAATTCGTCGACAAGATCGGCGATGCGCTTGTCGTTGCGCAGATCATCCGTGAACTCAACAAAACGTTCGTCGCTCCACCAAAGATGAACCCGGCCGCGAGTCTGCTGTTCGGTGAGCAGTTTCAGCATGGAAAGCGAGAGTTGAGTTCCGTCGGTGCCGCCAGTGAGCGCGATGTGCACGTCAGGGGTGAACTCGTGAAATGCGTTGATGCCTTCGACAAGGAACGCCGCGAGACCTTCGTAGGCCTCGTCCGCGGTGGCGAAGGTGAGGATCTCTGGCATGAATTAGTTGATGAGACCCAGCGCCGCGAGCTTCTCGCGCAACTGTGGATCAGAAGGCTCGACAAAGAAACTGCCGTCCTCAAATTGGATGACTGGAATCGACATCTTGCCGCTGATTTCCGTGGCTTTAGCGCGAGCCGCGTCGTCTGCCTCGACATCGTGATACGTGTACTCGACTGCCAGGCTGTCGAGAACCCGCTTTGAGCGGACGCAGTCGCCACACCAATCGGCACCGTAGAAATCAATCTTGGACATGTTGCCTCCCTTGAGAGGTCAAGCCTAGAGGCGATTTTGTCGCGCCTCAAAGGGATAAAGTACGCTTATCTCCACTATCTAACGGACACTATCCTGCAAAGGGGCAGAAATGGCGTCGATTGGTCGCATTCTCGTAGACGAAGCACATCGTCAGGCTTGGACAATCCGTTCGGAGAAGGCTGCGGCAATGAATCCGCAGAATCCAGCGGATGCGAGCATGGTCATCGCCGCCGATCGAGCCCGCGCTGCCGGCTTCGTCGTCGAGGCGTTCACGGAAGGCTTGTTCACCGCCGAATGCCTCAGTGATGTTGATGTCTTGGTTATCGGCCACTCAGCCACCGACGATTGGGAGTCGACGACTGGTGTCGGCAGCCCAGTGCTGACGGACGCGGAGATGAGCGCGGTCCAGGCATTCGTCAAGAACGGCGGCGGTCTGCTGATCGTCGGTGAGACTGAAGCTAAGAAGTACGGCAACAGCCACATCCAGCTAGCTGCCATGTTCGGCATCTCAATCGACAACGCGACCGTTCAGGATCCCACCCGTTGCCACAAGGACGTGGCGACCTGGGTATTGGCAGAGCGTGCGGACTCGATGCGAGTCGATTTGCTCGCTGGAGTCGACGACGTCTGCTTCTACCGCGCCGGCACTCTGAGTGCGGACGACGACGCAGTAACGCCAGTCCTGAAGGCGAGTGCGAGTTCATCGCATCCCAACGAAGCATTGCTCATGGTGCGTGAATACGGCGCCGGTCGCGTCGCAGTAGTCGCGGACTCTGATCTCTTTGGCGATGACTCCATCACCGAGCTGTCACATTTGCCGCTGTGGATGAACCTGATGACGTGGCTGACTCGCCATGCTGTGGCTGATTCGACGAGCAGTGTCGATCCCGTTGTCGAAACCACCGCATGGAAAGAACTTGTCGCGGCAGTGGAGACGATTCGCCCACTGCAAAACAAAGATGGCTCAGTGATTGATGAGCATCGCGGCTCGGCCGAACTGCTCGCGGCTGCGAAGACGATGATGAGCAGCATCGAAACGCTCGCGCCACAGTTCTCTCACCAAGCAGACCATCTGGCTGCGACCGTCGTCGATATCCAAAAGTGGATTGATGGCGGTTTCGGCGTGCCTGACTTCTTTGATTCGCTGATGTTGTTCCATCCAGATCAGCACCGCATCGACGGCATCAAGAACTTCGTGGTGTTCCCGATGTATACCCAGAACGGCAATCTCAACCGCAACTTCGAAGCCGTCATCACCAAGACATTTTGGCCCGACTGGCTAGCCGAACAAGAGCGCACGAAGTACCACAATCCAGCATTCGTACCGATTGAGTTTGTCGGCACCACCGAGGGTTACAACACTCACTCAGCAGTGCTCTTCCCTGAGACTGTGGCGACGCGCGAAGTGGGCACGTTTACCTGGGGTGGCATCTTCTGTGATCGCGAGTCTGCTCGCTTCCGCCGCATCGCCACTGAGGCGTCGGGTCTTTTGAAGCTTTCTCTGCCAGCGGCTGCAGAACTCTTGCTAGCCCGTCAGTCACTGGCCCAGGAAACTTTTGTGTTGTGGGACTTGATTCATGACCGCGCTCACAGCCATGGTGATCTGCCTTTCGATCCATTCATGATCAAGCAGCGGATGCCGTACTGGC
>JBDLPZ010000032.1:0-7699 GCA_039800825.1 Actinomycetota bacterium | reverse complement strand
AGGTCAAAAAACTCTTGGGTGCTCTGCTTCGACCACTTGCCGAACTCGCCTGAGTTGACGCAGTCGGTGAATCCAGATTCTTTCTCGGACATCAAGCCCGCGGTCTTAGCAACGGCCACTAGGTCGGCATTTGTCCAACCTTTACCCTCTACAGGCTGGTTGGCGTACATCGCATCGTGATACTGCTTGCCTATTCCCGCGTCGACCGCGCAGGCCCACGCGTTGATAGCCCGAGCACTGTTCTCGCCCGGAATATTGGAATCCAAGAATGAGGTCGGACGAATCGCTACCTTTACAGTGTCGGAAGCGACCATTTCATTAATGATTGCACTGAATGCTTTTTCAAAATCGCCGCAGTAGACGCACTGGGGATCTTCCCAAACCTCAAGAGTCATGCTCGACTTCGAGTCAGGATTGAGCACCCAGGCAAACGAAGTCTCATCGACGAAGCTCGGCACAACTCCCGACGAGTCGGCTGGATCTTCTGTCGAGCCAAACAGGCCAAAGCCGTATCCGACTACTGCCAATAGAACGAGTGCAACGAGACCGATACCGAACTTTTTCATTTCGATTCCCCCAATGAAGATTAATTAGTTGAAAGACTAAACGGTGTGGCTGGATTGCGCGCGAGCCGCACGGCTAATGCCATGAAAACAAAGTCACGCAGAATTTCGATCGTGTAGCGAAGGTGACGGCCCTCTGGGTCAACATCGCCGCCGCCGCCGAAGCAGCCACAGTCGATTGCGTAACCCCGTGCCCACACCTGAGCAATGCCGATGATGAAGACAGTGAACAAGACAATCGAAGCGATTGCGCTCCAGCGAACGAACAATCCGACCAGCAGAAGCAGCGCCAGCACCACTTCGATGATAGGTAGCAGTTTGCCCAGGATTGAGACAACATCTCCGCTGAGACCGAGACGGTAGGCAGCGATGGCATCGCGCGCTCCCCCGTCTTCGCCGAGCTTGATGATGCCGGCGTAGCCCCATACGAATGCGAGGACGACGCGAGCAGCGACTCCGAAGTACTCATGGTTCCAGATCTTTGAGATCATCGACGAACTCCTTGTGCCAGCGCCGCGCTAAGTGCACGAACCGCAACAACGGCTTCTTCATGTGACGGCGCATCCAAGATGGCCTTGATGTACGCCGAACCGACAATGACGCCATCGGCGTACTTTGCGACTTCGGCGGCTTGCTCTGGAGTCGAGACTCCGAGGCCGACAGCAATCGGAAGGTCTGTGACTTTGCGCGTGCGAGCGACCAGTTCAGCTGCATGTGATGAGACCGAAGCACGAGTGCCAGTGACACCCATGAGCGATGCCGCATATACAAAGCCGCTTGTCGCGTCAGTAACAATCTTGAGTCGCGCGTCAGTCGAACTCGGCGCAACGAGGAAGATGCGATCGATGCCATTTGCATCCGTCGCGTCGATCCAAGGGCCGGCCTCTTCTGGAGTCAGGTCCGCGGTGATGACGCCGACGCCATTGGCGTTTGCGAGATCAGCTGAGAATCGCTCGACGCCGTAGCGCTCGATGAGATTCCAGTACGACATCACAAGCGGCACAGCACCAGCATCGGCAACCACTGAAACGGTATTAAAAACGTCTGCGGCATGCGCACCATTCTCGAGTGCCATCTCAGCAGCAATCTGAATGGTGGGGCCGTCCATCAGTGGATCGCTGTAAGGCCAACCCACTTCGACAACATCGGCGCCGCCATCAATGATGGCTCGCACCAAGTCGTAGCATTTTTCGACCGTCGGGAATCCGGCAGGAATGTAGGCAATCAGTGCGGCGCGATTGTCTGCCGCGGCGGCTGCGAATGCGGTGTGGAGCGAACTCATGCCATCCCCTGCTCTTCGAAGTACGCCGCGGCAGTGGCAACATCTTTGTCTCCGCGACCTGAAAGGTTCACGAGCACGATTGCGTCTGGGCCGAGTTCGTTGCCGACCTTGATCGCACCAGCAAGTGCGTGTGCGGATTCGATTGCAGGAATGATGCCTTCGGTGCGGCAGAGCAGCAGGAATGCTTCCATCGCTTCGCGGTCGGTGATCGCCTGGTACTCGGCGCGACCGATTTCGTTGAGATACGCGTGCTCAGGGCCGACACCTGGGTAATCCAAGCCCGCGCTGATCGAATGCGACTCGATTGTCTGGCCTTCTTCGTCTTGCATGAGGTACGAACGCGAACCCTGGAAGACACCAGTCATGCCACCACCGATACACGCAGCGTGACGACCCGTCTCGACACCATCGCCACCAGCTTCGAAGCCAATCAGTCGAACTGAAACGTCCTCGATGAAGGGGTGGAAGATTCCGATGGCATTCGAACCGCCACCAATACACGCGACTACCGCGTCTGGAAGACGACCGGTCAAAGCCAGCGTCTGCTCGCGAGCTTCAAGACCGATGACGCGATGGAAGTCGCGAACCATCATGGGGAATGGATGCGGACCGGCCACAGTGCCGAGCAAGTAGTGGGTGTCATCGACGTTTGCGACCCAGTCGCGCATCGCTTCGTTGACAGCATCCTTCAGAGTGCGCGAACCCGAGGTCACAGGAACGACGGTCGCACCGAGCATGCGCATGCGCGCAACGTTGAGAGCCTGACGCTTGGTGTCCTCTTCGCCCATGTAGACGATGCACTCGAGGCCGAGCAGCGCAGCCGCGGTCGCGGATGCGACACCATGCTGGCCGGCGCCGGTCTCAGCGATGACGCGCTTCTTGCCCATGCGCTTGGTCAGGAGAGCTTGACCAAGAACGTTGTTGATCTTGTGCGAGCCAGTGTGGTTTAGGTCTTCTCGCTTGAGCAAGATTCGAGCGCCACCGCAGTGTTCAGCGAAACGCTTCGCTTCAGTGAGGATGCTTGGTCGGCCCGAGTACGTCGCGTGCAGGTGGGCGAGCTCTTGCTGAAAAGCAGGATCGGCTTTGGCGGCCTCGTACTCGCGCTCGAGCTGTTCGATGGCAGCCATCAGCGCTTCAGGTACGAACCGACCACCGAACTGGCCAAAGTGGCCAGCGGCGTCAGGCAATGTGTGCGTCATCGTGAGTCCTCAACTGCAATCAACAAAATCAGTGGTGCTTAACCGATGGGTGTGCGCCAGCCGTCACGAGCTCGTGAACGGCCTCTTCAGGATTGCCACCAGTCACGAGGGCTTCACCAACGAGAACGGCGTCGGCGCCAGCAGCGGCGTAATGCCGCAAGTCCGCTGCATTGCGGATGCCGCTCTCGGCAACCTTGACGACGTTGTCTGGAATGAGCGGCGCGATAGCCAGGAACTGGTCGCGGTTGACCGCGAGCGTGCGCAAGTCGCGATTGTTGACGCCGATAACTTCAGCGCCAGCATCCAGTGCGCGTGCAACTTCGTCAGCGTCATGGACCTCAACCAGTGCGGTCATGCCGAGAGACTTGGTGCGCTCAATCAGACTTTCCAGAGCGTTCTGGTCGAGTGCCGCAACAATGAGGAGTGCGAGATCGGCGCCGTGAGCGCGAGCCTCCCAAAGCTGGTACGAGGAGACGATGAAGTCCTTGCGCAAGATGGGGATGTCAACCGCTGCCCGAACGGCGTCGAGATCCGCGAGGCTTCCGCCAAAGCGGCGCTCTTCAGTGAGGACGGAAATCACGTGGGCTCCGCCAGCCTCGTAGCTAGCGGCAAGTGCAGCGGCAGAAGGAATGTCAGCGAGGTCGCCCTTGGATGGGCTCTTGCGCTTGACCTCAGCGATGACGCAGACGTCGTCGCCCTTAAAGGTTGGGATGACGGGAAGAGCAGACGGCATCGCCGCCACTCTCGCCTTGAGGTCATCAAGCGTGACTCGTTCCTGGCGTTGCGCCATATCAAGGCGAACACCAGCGATGATGTCATCAAGCACAGTCACGACTGCTCCTTTACTGCAGGGCGAAGCCTAATCGTCGGCCTGAACACTCACCTCTCGAGGCATTTTGACCACAAATCGGGCTCCGCCGAGCTCACTGTGTGCGGCTTCTGCTGAACCGCCCAAACGCGCGGCGAGCGAGCCCACGAGGGCAAGTCCGAGGCCAGTGCCCACCGGACGGAGTCCCCGGTAGCGGCTGTGAAGCACAGCTGGCTCGAAAGCCACCTCAAGATCTTCCTCAGAGAGTCCTGGACCGCTGTCCTCGATGACGAGTTCGCTGCCAGAGTCGGTCGCTTCGAGCGTGATGCGAATGATTCCGCCAGCAGGGGTAACACGTACCGCGTTTTCAACGAGGTTATCGATGATTTGGCGGTAGCGCATCGCATCAAGCGTGGCCGTCACCGCGGTGTCAGGAAGCGTGGACTCAAACTGCAGGCCTTCGCGCTCGCACCGCAAACGCCAACTTTCGGCCGCATCGGAAACGATGGAGTTGAGATTCGATGGCGCGAGGCTGAGTCGGAAGTCGACTGCGCCGGCACGAGCAAGATCGAGCAGGTCAGAGATCAATCGATCAAGCCGACCGGTCTCCCCCATCAACAACGTGCCGGTTGCAGGAACATCATTGCCCTCAATAACTCCGTCGGCGAGGGCCTCGGCATATCCCTTGACTGCAGTCATTGGAGTGCGGAGCTCGTGCGAGACAGACATGAAGAACTCGCGCTGACGATCTTCGCTCATAGCGAGGTTCGCCGCGAGGAGATTGAGTGCGCGGGCGATGTCAGCGACTTCCTGAGCACCAGACACCTCGACATCGACGTCACGATCGCCTTGAGCCAGTTGCAGCGCAGCACCAGCTGCCTTCTTCAGTGGCGCAGCCGTCCGACGAGCAACAAACACCGCGATGAGTGCTGCAATGGCGAGGCCGGCGATGAGGCCGTAGCCCATTCGAATCATGAGAATGCCGGCGGCGTCCTGCGATGCGACCGCGCGTTGCACCAGCACCACACCAGCGCCGTCGACCACCTGGCGACCTTCAAGGAAGAACAATTCCCCATCGACTTCGACAGTCGTGGAGACTCGTCCTTCACTGTCGCCATCTGACTCAGATGAGTCGCTGCCGTCGTCTGAGAAATCTTCAGCTGACCCAGTTAGTGCTGCGATCGTGGCAGCTGAAATGAACTGTGTGGGGGTCGTCGTAGCAGTCACTGGCACAACAGCGATTTCAGGACCTGGCACATGTTGGTGATCGCCACGACCAGGAATTGGCCGATCCGTCGAACCTTGACGGATGATGTCGACGACAACGTCAGCTTGGCGCGAAAGAACTTCGCGAGCCTGGGACTCAGCTTCGCTACGCACCAGCGGGAAAGCGACCAGCATCGCAATGGCAATCGCTGAAAGAACGCTGACGAAAGCCACCGCAAGAATGCGACCAGTCAATGTGCCGGTGTGCTTACCGACCGAGAGCTGCGTCAAAGCCTTGTGAGTGACGTTTCCGCCATCGATGCCAGTGGTCACAGTTAGCGCTTCACTTCTGCGCTGTATCCGACGCCGCGGACAGTGCGAATGAAGGAGTGCTCTCCGAGCTTCGCGCGGACCTGGGCAATATGAGTGTCGACAGTGCGGGCCGATACATACGCGGCATAACCCCAGACTTCGCTGAGAAGTTGCTCGCGAGAAATTACGCGACCCGGCCGAGCCATGAGATGTGCCAACAAATCGAATTCGGTAGCGGTGAAATCAACTTCTTCGCCGGCGACGGTCACGCGACGTGCGGACTTGTCGATGCGGACGTCGCCGATGGTCAAGGAATCGTCGGTACCTTCAACAACGAGTGAGTTGCGGCGGACTGTCGCACGCACCCGAGCAACAAGTTCGCGGGGGCTGAACGGCTTGGTGATGTAGTCGTCAGCGCCGAGTTCGAGTCCGAGCACTCGATCGATTTCGTCGTCGCGCGCGGTGCAAAAGAGAATCGGAATCCAATTTCCCTCAGAACGCAAAGCTCGGCAGACCTCGATGCCATCCACCAGCGGAATGCCGATATCGAGCACAACCGCTGACGGCTTCAGCTCGCGCACAGCTTTGAGAGCGGCCTGGCCATCTTCGACGCAGTGCACGCCGAAGCCTGCCTTCTGAAGGTACATACGCTGAAGATCAGCAATGTTCTTTTCGTCTTCGACGACCAAGATCAAAGCGTGGAGTGCGTCCGTTGTCATATGCCAAGAGTGGCAGAAAGCAGTCAGGGACTAGAACGGTTTATGTGCAGAAATTGTCAGGAACGACGAGTTTGGCCGAGACCAGCCATCTGCATGAGCTTGCCGACGACAGCGCCGACGACCGAAATCACAACGCCGACCCAGAACATCACAGCGTTACCGACCCAGACGGCCGTGCCGCTGACGCAGAAAGCGATGAAAACCAATGTGACGGTGGTCCAGGCAGCAGGGGTATTGCCGTGGTGTGAACGCTTGGTCTGGCTCATGTCTCTTCTCCTGGGTGTTGTGCCGCATAGTCTGGCATATCGAGTAGCTACTCGGTCGGATCGATGCCCTGGTCAATGGCATTCCACGGATTGACTGGGCGCTGCTCTGACTTGTGTCTCACCTCACGTACGGCTGGCGTCCGCTGCGCAAACCACGCACCGAAGCTCAAGGTCGCGCCCACGACTACGCACAAACCTGCGCCAAGGGGGCCAACGCTCGTGACAGCCGAGACCGTCAGAGCAACCGTGAGAGCGGCAAGCGTCCAAGAGATGATGAGAGAGCTCCGACGGCGACTGATCGCGGCCGCGAGTGCGCCCGCCGCCACGACGAGCGCGAGAATGGACGCGGCCTCGAAGCCGTCTTCGATAAAGGTGACGCCCTTGAGTGCGGCCGCGGCCAACAACTGCAGAAGGAACAGACGCGCCTTGGTCATCACAATTCAGTCAGAGTGTTCGCGACCGCGACGGCTCGAAGCACGGCCGTCGCCTTGTTGATGCACTCTTGATGCTCGGACTCCGCGACGCTGTCAGCGACTACGCCGGCACCAGCCTGAACGTGCGCGACACCTCCACGGATGACGGCGGTACGAATCGCAATCGCTGTGTCCATGTCGCCAGCAAAGTCCATGTAGCCGACACATCCACCGTAAACGCCGCGTCGGGCAGGTTCGAGGGACTCGATAATCTCCATCGCGCGCGGCTTGGGCGCACCCGACAACGTGCCAGCCGGGAACGTGGCGGCAAGCAAGTCATAAGCAGTTTTGTCATCTGCCAGATTGCCTTCGACAGTCGAGACGATGTGCATGACGTGCGAGTAGCGCTCGATGGACATGAAGTCTGTGACCTCTACCGATCCACTGGCACAAACGCGACCAAGATCGTTGCGACCGAGATCGACGAGCATCAAGTGTTCGGCGCGCTCTTTGAGATCGGCCATCAAATCTTCAGCGAGAGCATTGTCTTCGCGCTCGGTCTTGCCGCGTGGACGAGTTCCCGCAATCGGATGCAGAAGTGCGCGACCACTGTGCAGAGTGACGAGCGCCTCTGGGCTGCTGCCGACCACGTCGAAGGCCGACTCTTCAGGCAGCGTATCGGCGCCCGAGAGATGCGACGGGAATCGGAAGAGGTACATGTACGGGCTTGGGTTCTGCACGCGCAAGACGCGATAAACATCGAGCGAGCTGGCTGTCACTGGCGCATCAAAACGCTGTGACAACACAATCTGGAAAGCATCACCAGAGCGGATGTATTCCTTGCAACGCTCCACATTGGCGAGATACTCAGCGGCATCAGTGCGATGCGAGAAGTTCGGTTTGATATCACCATCGAAAGTGCTGGCTGACG
>JBDLPZ010000031.1:0-5097 GCA_039800825.1 Actinomycetota bacterium | reverse complement strand
GAGACTCGACATTGCGCCTGGTCGCACCATCTCCAACCTCCGCCGCGCACGATTAGTAACAGTCGATCGCGGCATGCCTGCAAGTGCGTCGGCGACTTTCTCGAGAGTTACAAGCTTCTTTTGGACGGCCCAGGTTGTGTAGAAGATTGCCTGCTTGTCACTCACTGCCCAGCCAACAGCATTGATCAGTGAAAGCTCTCGAGTCGTTCGGCGAAGACCGCTCATAACCGAGTTCGGTAAACGCGAAGAGGTGTGGAGTCGCCAATTCGCGCGGGGGCTGACTTTGCCGCCGCGGGTGGCAAGAATGTCGACGCGACCAAGCCGATCAGGCTTCAAGCCGTCGACCTCGAGAGCAGCCGCGCCAGTGATGGCCGAGTTTGGGAAATGAAGTGCAGCTGCCCATAGCTCTTCCTCACGAGTGAGTGCACGCGGGTTGGTGGAGATCACGCGGCTCGTGATTTCTTTCCAGAAACCTCGTCTGACGCGAGCAGCAATCATCTCTGAAGTCACGCCGTAGTTTTGAAGCTGTTGCCGTGACAACACTCCAGCCTGACGCCGTGCGAGATCGATAAGCGGATGAGGAAGTTCGCGCATGGGCCGATAGTGCTCAAATAGCCTCACGGCAGGCTCACGAGAGGCTCCCAAGTTGCTCTCAATCTCGCTCCGAGCCGCAACCTGTACGTCTAGGGAGACGTAGAGCCTCTCTACACGTACAGGTTCGTTAGGAAAGCACCAAACTGTCGTCGGCGACGGTGACGGAGATGGTTGAGCCATCGACGATGCGGCCCGCGAGGATTTCTTTCGCAAGCTGATCGCCAATCGCCGTCTGGATGAGGCGGCGCAGTGGACGCGCGCCGTAGATCGGGTCGAAACCGCGGTCTGCGAGCCACGCGATGGCATCGGTCGAAACATCGAGAGTGAGACGGCGATCTTCGAGTCGCTTAGCGAGCGATGCGATCTGAATGCGCACAATCGAGGCGAGCTCGGCTGGATTGAGCGCATCAAACATCACGATGTCATCGAGGCGATTAAGAAACTCCGGCTTAAACGTGCGGCGCACGACGTCCATCACGGCATTGCGGCGATCGGTCTCGGCGAGCGACAGGTCCACAAGGAAGTTAGAGCCGAGGTTCGACGTCAGCACCAAGATCACGTTGCGGAAGTCAACCGTGCGACCTTGGCCATCAGTGAGTCGACCATCGTCGAGAACCTGCAACAGAATGTCGAAGACCTCGGGGTGCGCCTTCTCGACTTCGTCGAGAAGCACAACTGAGTATGGGCGACGACGCACTGCTTCAGTGAGCTGACCGCCTTCTTCGTAACCGACGTATCCGGGAGGCGCACCGACGAGGCGCGCGACAGAGTGCTTCTCGCTGTACTCGCTCATGTCGATGCGAACGAGTGAACGCTCGTCATCGAATAAGAACTCGCCGAGGGCTTTGGTGAGTTCGGTCTTGCCGACGCCAGTCGGGCCGAGGAACAAGAACGAGCCAGTCGGTCGGTTGGGGTCGCTGATGCCAGCGCGCGAACGACGCACTGCATCCGAGACTGCGCGCACGGCAGCGGACTGACCAATAACACGATGGCCGAGTTCTTCTTCCATGCGCAACAACTTGGCTGATTCGCCTTCGAGCAAACGGCCGGCCGGAATGCCCGTCCACGCCGAAATGACCTCGGCAATGTCATCGGGGCCGACCTGTTCTTTGACCATCGCCTCAGCGGACTTAACCTGTTCGGTCACTCGTTCGAGCTCGGCCTCAAGACCAGGGATCTCGGCGTACAGAAGCTTCGAGGCGCGTTCGAAGTCGCCGTCACGCTGAGCACGTTCGGCTTCGCCACGCTTGAGATCGATTTGCTCCTTGATCGCACCAACGCGATCGAGCTCGGTCTTTTCGCGTTCCCAACGCGCACTGAGTCCACGCAGTTCTTCTTCTTTTGAAGCGAGCTCGGTGCGCAGTGCGGCGAGGCGAGTCTTCGACGCTTCGTCGCTCTCTTTCGCGATAGCAAGTTCTTCCATCTTCATGCGATCGACGGCGCGCTGAAGTTCATCGATTTCGACTGGAGACGAATCAATTTCCATGCGCAGTCGTGATGCAGCTTCGTCGACAAGGTCGATCGCCTTGTCCGGCAAGAAGCGCGAAGTGATGTAGCGGTTCGACAGCGTCGCAGCAGCGACGAGTGCGGAGTCAGCAATCGCAACCTTGTGATGCGCTTCGTACTTTTCTTTAAGGCCGCGCAAGATGCCGATCGTGTCTTCGACGGATGGCTCGCCGACGAAAACCTGCTGGAACCGGCGCTCGAGCGCAGGGTCTTTTTCGATGCGTTCGCGGTACTCGTCGAGAGTCGTGGCACCGATGAGTCGCAACTCACCACGAGCGAGCATTGGCTTAAGCATGTTGCCGGCGTCCATCGCGGAGTCGCCCGATGCACCGGCGCCTACGACGGTATGAAGCTCGTCGATGAACGTGACGACTTGGCCTTCGCTCTGACGGATTTCGTCGAGCACTGCCTTGAGTCGTTCTTCGAATTCGCCGCGGTACTTCGCGCCAGCCAACATCGATGCGAGATCGAGTACGACCAGTTTCTTGCCGCGCAATGATTCTGGTACGTCGCCAGCGACGATGCGCTGTGCGAGACCTTCGACGACCGCGGTCTTGCCGACGCCAGGCTCGCCGATCAGAACTGGGTTGTTCTTGGTGCGGCGCGAGAGCACCTGCACGACGCGTCGAATCTCGGCATCACGACCAATGACAGGATCGAGTTTGCCGATGCGAGCGCGTTCGGTGAGGTCGACGCCGTACTTCTCGAGAGTTTGAAAAGTGCCTTCTGGGTCTGGCGATGTCACTCGAGTCTGACCGCGCAGCTGTTCAAGCGCGGCGAGGAGTTTCTCGAGAGTGACGCCAGCATTCTTCAACGCGGTCGCAGCGACCGAAGGAGTCTTAGCGATACCAATCAACAAGTGCTCGGTCGAGACGTAATCGTCGCTGCGCGTGCGCGCGAACTCCTGCGCGGCTATGAAAACGCGCTGAAGATCCTGCGATGGGCCAGGCGCCTGCACAGAAGCGCCCGAGGCAGCTGGCAAAACGGCGACGGCAGCCCGAGCTGCGTCGAGCAGCGCGGGCACATCAGCGACGGCGCTCGACAAGAGTGCGACAGCGATGGAATCGGCACCCTGCGTCAGCAGTGAGTCGAGCAAGTGAATGGGTTCAAGCGCGGGATTGCCGTTAGCGGCCGCACTGCGGGACGCATCGGACAGTGCGTCGTTGGCTCGGTTAGTGAATTGAATAGCCATGGTGTTACTTCGTTCTTGCGGTGTTCTTGTAGGCGAGGTCGGTTAGTGACCGCGACGTTGTGGGCGCCAGACCACAACAGCAGTGGATGATGACTGACGAGTCAGTTCATCGAGACGTTGGCGAAGTCGCAGGTTTTCTTCTTCAAGTCGCATGATGCGCTGAATGCCTGCGAGGTTGACGCCATCGGCGGTGAGCTCGGTGACTTCGCGCAGTCGCGCAATGTCACGCAAGGAGTAGAGACGAGTGCGACCTTCCGTGCGACTAGGACTTACTAGTCCCAACCGGTCGTACTGTCGCAACGTCTGCGGATGCAGGTTTGCCAACTGCGACGCAATGGTGATGCCATAGACAGCGGCATCTACATCAATGTCGGGTAGGCGCGGGTTCAGTCCAGCCATCACTCACCATCCGGATCAATCCGAGGCGCGGCGGCGGCGCGAGCGAGGAGTTCGTCGCGAGGATCGTCGTCGGCCGTCGCAGCAGCAAATGCTTCGAGGGCTTCTTTCGCATGCTTCGATAGTTTGTGTGGGACCGCGATTTCGACGGTGACATGAAGGTCGCCCTTCTTGCCTTTCGAGTTGGTGACGCCGCGATCCTTGATGCGGAAAGTCTTGCCGTGCGTGGTGCCGGCTGGGACTTTGAGTTTGACCGAACCACCAGTGACGACGGGTACGGCGACTTCTGCACCGAGAGCAGCTTCAGCCAACGTAATCGGAACTGTCACCGTGAGGTTGTCGTCCTTGCGGCCGAAAATCGGATGCGGAGTGACCGCAACCCGAACATGCAGGTCACCAGCTGGGCCACCGAGTGAGCCAGGACCACCACGACCACTCAGTCGAATCGTGGTGCCGTCTTTGACTCCCTGAGGAATCTTGACTTGCACCGTGCGAGTGTCGCGAACAATGCCCGCACCACGGCAATCGCGGCATGGCGAATCAATGATGCGACCAGAGCCGCGGCAATCTGAGCAGGACTGCGGAATGCCGAAGCCGCCGACGTTGCGTGCGACCTGACCGCTACCGCGGCACGTGCCACACGTACGCGGTGAGGTTCCGGCAGCAGCACCCGATCCCTTGCAGCTCGCGCACTGAACATCGCCGGTCAGGCGAATCGGTGCGGTCACACCCTGCAAAGCGTCAGCAAACGACACCGTGACGCGGGTTTCGAGATCGTCGCCGCGACGTGGTCGATTGCGACCGCCGCCGCCACCAAACATGCCGCCGCCCATGCCACCGAAAATGTCTTCGATGTTGATGCCGCCGGAAAAACCGCCACCACCTGGGAAGCCGCCACCAGAGAATCCGCCGGGGAATCCACCAGGGAAGCCGCCGCCAGATGAAGCCATCTGCCGAACTTCGTCGTATTCACGTCGCGTTGCGTCGTTGCCCAACACGTCATAGGCCTCGGACACTTGCTTGAAGCGTGCCTCTGCCTTGGCGTTGTCGGGATTGGCGTCGGGGTGCAACTCCTTGGCCAGTTTGCGATACGTCTTCTTGATGTCGTCAGCGGACGCCGACTTGTCGACGCCGAGAACTTTGTAAAAGTCCTTCTCAACCCAATCCGGATTCATTGCTCCCCTCCTTCCAATTCACTCGTAAGTTTTAGCTACTCTGACTGTGGGTTCGCGATGTCTTCGACGCCGACCCGAGCTGGACGCAGTACGCGGCCAGCGTGACGGAAGCCGACCTGATAAATCGCGGTAACGACAGTCGTCGTCGCGCCATCGATATCTGCGGTCTGATGAGTCAATGCCTCATGCACAGCAGGATCGAAGTCCTCGCCGATTGCACCGAAAATCTCAAGA
>JBDLPZ010000030.1:0-3319 GCA_039800825.1 Actinomycetota bacterium | reverse complement strand
GAGGCCACGAGCCTCGAGCACGCGATCGATCTGGCCGAATCTGTTCGCTACGGCCTCGCCACGTCTGTGCACGGCACTCAGCATGACGTCATCATGCGCGTCGTCGAGTCGGTCCACACTGGCATGATCAAGGTCAACGCTGGCACGACCGGCGTCGACTTCTACGCGCCATTTGGCGGCGAGCGCGATTCGTCCATCGGCATGCGCGAGCAGGGCATGGTCGCCCTCGACTTCTACTCCTCGACTCACACCGTCACGTACTCGCCGAGCAAGTAGATGTTCGACCTATCCCCTACGGCGTCGTTGCGCGAGCGCATCGCAGATTCGTTGCGCGCTTCCGTGGTCGCTGGCGAACTCGATCTCGGCGTCATCTACTCCGTGCCGATGCTGGCCGAGAAGTTCGGCGTTTCGATCACTCCAGTCCGCGAAGCAATGCTTGACCTCGCTAAAGAAGGTCTAGTAGAGCCCGTCAAGAACAAGGGCTTTCGACTGCGTGAACCCTCGGACCAGGAGCTCGATGACATCACGTCGATTCGTTTGATGCTTGAGCCGCAAGCGATTGCATCACTCACAGGCAAACTCAGCCAGGCGCAGCTCGACGAGCTGCGTACTTTGGCTGACGTGGTGCTGGAAAACGCGAAGGCGGGTGACGTTGTCGCTTATGTGAATCACGACCGTCAGCTGCATCGCCGCATGCTCGAATTCGTCGGCAATGAGACGCTGACGGATGTCGTCCTTCGACTCCGCGCGCAGTCACGACTACTCGGTCTCACCGCCCTCGCCAATCGCGGGCTACTCGACGCATCTGCACATGAGCATCACGAACTCATTGACGCTCTCGCCGGCGACGACAGTGCTCACGTCGAAAACATCATGCGCGCGCACCTCGCACACGTCCGCAAAGAGTGGGCCGGCCGCTAGTTCCAGCCGAAATGCGTGCGCACGATTGGCGCGCCCTTACGGACCGACTCGAACTCTGTACCGAACTCGCGTTCGGCGATCGCGAGCAGCGCCTTCGCAGATGACTCGCAATCCTGAGCAATCGCGCGACCGACTTCGGTGCCGAGCGATTCGAACTCCTGCTCGACTCGGCGATAAACGTCGAGACCATCGCGGGCGGCGGGCTTAGATGATTCGCGCGTCTTCTTGATCGCCTGCAGCAGATGATCTACGGCGTAACTGCGGATGAACTGGCCTGCGCTCAGGATTTCGCCACGACGTGCGCGACCACCGCCAAGAATCAGCAGCGTCATAAAGATTTCGAGATTGTCCGCAGCGGCGTAGCGGCTCGTCGGTGCTGGCGAGTACACGCACTCGAGCACAGCCGCAATCTCTGCCCGATCGAAAGTCAACGCAAAGTGATTGATGCGCGACTTCGAGAGTTCACTGCGATCAAACACTGCGAACTCGAGTACCTGCCCATTGTTATAGACGACTTTGTAGCCATGGTCGGTCTCGCGGACTGCCCATGCGATTTCATCCTGTAACGGCAACCAGCTCAAGTCCGCCCGCATCGGCTCAGCAAAACCATCTTCAACAATCAAGAAGAAATCATGGTCAGACCATGCATCAATCCGCTGCGTATCTGCTGCCGATCCGGCCCACACAAACGCGACTGCATTTGGGTGTGCTTCGGCAGCAACCTCAAGCGCTTCGCGGATTCTCAAGTACTCGCTCATGCCGCCGAGCCTACTTAGAAGTGGAAACGGCCTCGGCGAGCCCGCTCCCGCGCCACCAGCATCCACGCAACCAGTCCTGGGAACAACACCTCAGCGCCGACCGCTGTGCGTTCGACGAAACCAGTGATTGCGCCTTCGCTATCCCACACAAGGAAGAACCATCCGCACAGCGCGAGCATGACAACAGTCGCGAGAATCATCGGGAATGCTGAGAGTAATTGCGACGCCGGTCGACGCCGCCAACCGAATGCCGGCCAGATGGCAAGCGCGATAAACGAGATGCCAGCGACAACACGGTGTGCGGTTGTCGTCGAGTCGACGGTCGGCAGCGGGAACCACGCGAGTGCGATCGAGGCGAGACCGCCGACGGCGAGAATTGCTCGGCCCGGAATCGCCACGGCATACAAGAAGACCGCAGAAGTAAGGTGGCAAATACCTGCGAGGACAAACATCGCATTCATCATGACGGCAGTCGGCGCATCGCCAGCCGCGAGTTCGCTGATGGTTTGTCGAATCGGGTCGTACTCGGGCCACATGTACGCAGCGAGTGCCCATCCGCCAATCAATCCAAACGGCGCGGCGGAAGTCGAAACCACTGCCGGGATGCCGACGTATCTCATGCCCCGAGGCTAATACCTCGAACGTGTACGTCTAGGGAGGCTGTGAGTCTCTCTAGACGTACAGGTTGTTGAGAATTACTGCTTTGGGACGAGTCCGACGCCTGGGATTGAGGTCACAGGAATCGGATCCGTGAGTTCGCCTACGAACTTGTCGTCTTCCATGTCGCGGAAGCCGAGCATGAACCACTCGCCCTCGTGCTCCACCACGCGGGCTGCGTAGATGGATGGATGCGGGAATCGAGTCGCCTTCGAGAGATCCCAAGGCCCAAGCACCGAATCGCCTGTGACACTGAACATGCCGCCGGCCCCGTACTTCTCGAGCGATTCCTCCGAGAGTTCACGCCAACCGCAGCACCACAGAAGAGTCGGCACGCCATCGACGACGGCGACTTGGAAAACCTCGGTCTGACCAAAGCCAGAGTTGGTTTCAGACAGCGGTGGCTGCACGGTCCAGCTGCGCAAGTCAGAGCTTGTGGCATGACCGACGACGCCGCGTTCGAAACGCTCCCCCTCATTCGCGCGCGCAGTGACGTACATGTGCCAGAGGCCATCGTCAGTACGGAACACCCATGGATCGCGCCACGCTTGATCGTGCCAAAAACCAGGGCTCAACAATTCGTACCACTGCGGATCCGCCTTGACGAGCGCTTCGCTCGACAACTTGTTCCACGTCATCAAGTCGCTCGACGTCGCGGCGCCAACGGTCTGGATGTCACCACCGTCTTCACGCGAGGTGCCCGTGTAGAACATCCACCACAGTCCATCGTCATCGCGTACGACACTGCCGGTCCACGTAGTCCAGCTATCAAACGCAGGTGACTCAGAGATCGCGACCGCATCTGCAAGAACTTCCCAGTTCTTCAAGTCCTTAGAGATTGCATGACCGATATACGGATTGCGGTGACGACGATCTGGATTGCCCAGCGCACGCGAGGCGCGCAAGTAGAACGCGTGATGGTATTCGCCATCAAACGCGTACCAAGAATCCCAGACCCAACTATCCGCGAGCTTCAACATCTT
>JBDLPZ010000029.1:0-2933 GCA_039800825.1 Actinomycetota bacterium | reverse complement strand
CCACTCATCATTCCTGCCGGCGTCGCAACTCGACCCATCGATGCAATCGCAGAGCGTGGCGATGGCGAAGCGACGATTACATGGACCGAGAGCGATCCAAACGGCTCACCTGTCGACTACTACGTCGTGCGCTCAGCGCCTGGCGGTCTGCAGTGCATGACCAACACCAACAGTTGCGTCATCAAGGGCCTCAACAACGGCATTAGCTACACGTTCGTTGTGACAGCGAAGAACGGCGTCGGATTCAGTCTCGACTCGCTTCCGACGAATCCAATTACTCCTGCTGGCGCACCGAAGAAGCCATTCGCTGTCGTGGCACAACGTGCCAATGAATCTGCTGAGGTTTCGTGGTTGCGCGGTTTCTCGAACGGTTCCGCCGTCACTGAGTACCGCGTCACCGCTTACCCAGGCGGCAACGTCTGCACCAGCGAAACCCCAAGCTGCATCGTCACTGGTCTGACCAACGGACGCCAGTACATGTTCATCGTTACCGCGATGAACGAAGTTGGTGTCTCTGATTTCTCGGCACCATCGCCACAAGTCACTCCGGCAACGACTGCCGCTCGCACGTCGAGCGTCTGGTCGTCCGCGGTGACGGCAGTGCGACGGTCACATGGGCGCTTGTGCCGGATTCGCTCAACGGTGGTGCTGCTATCAGCGGCTACGTCGTCAAGTCATCGCCAGAAGGTTTGACCTGTGCATCGGAGACGAACTCCTGCGTAGTCACTGGTCTGACCAACGGCACCTCATACCGCTTCAGTGTCACGACGTTGAACGAAGTGGGTGAGTCCGCTGCTTCAGATCCGACCGACTCGGTTATCCCTGCGGGCATTCCGTTTGCGCCTACTGGAGTGCGTGCGACTGTCGGTAACGGACAGCTCACTGTCACATGGGATGCTGCGAACAACAACGGCACCGCGATTACGAAGTACTCAGTCGTCTCGAATCCAGGCAACAAGCCATGTGTGACCGAAACGACGAGTTGTGTCATCACCGGCCTCACCAACAAGTTGCTCTACACGTTCACTGTTGTGGCCGAGAACGAACTAGGTGCTTCATCACCATCGGCTGAGTCGGTCGCGATGATGCCGTCAGACATTCCGCTGGCCGTCAAGACGATTAAGGGCGAGTCGAAGGCCGCTGGCAAGATGCTCATGTCCTGGAGCGCCGCGGATGGCAACGGCTCATCAATCGTCAGCTACGAGATCAGTTGGGCGGCTGGCAAGACGGGCAAGTTCACGTCGTGGAAGTCTGTCGGTCTTACTCGCAAGTGGACGTCGAGCGGTTGGAAGACTGGCAAGGCCTACCTCTTCAAGGTGCGCGCCACGAATGCCGTGGGCATGAAGGTCTCGAAGACGTTTTTGTTCGTTCCTACCAAGTAGGCATTAGCTCACATCGCGCTTGTTCGTCGTGAACGTTGCAATCACGGCGAACAAGACGGCGTAGCTAAAGAGCAGGATTGCGCCGGGCACTGGGTCTAGGTATTTGGCACCGTCGAGAGCGCGTGCTTGCATCATTGATGATGCTGCACCTGCAGGCATCCACTTGCCGATGTTGGGCAAGATGGCGATGAAGATCGCTTCGATGAGCATGACCCAGACGAGTGCGCCGACGATCGCTGCGACCTGATTGCGCACAAGTGCGCCGATGGCCACACCAAGAATCGCATATAACCCAAACGCGACGATGACGCCGATGCTGACGTTGATGATGTCTTGGTTCGGGATGTCGAAATGTGGCCGACTGTTGACGAGCCACATGGCCAGTGGCAGTCCGACTGCGAGATTGATGAGTGCGAACCCGACGCCCCAGACTGCGTGCGCGATGAACTTCGCGAAGATGACCTGACCGCGATGCGGCGAGATGAGGTACGTCAGCGTCGCGGTGCGGTAGCGCAGTTCCTGCGTGAAGCCGATGATGCCGAAGACAAGCACGATGACGTAGGACGAACCAAGCGAGGAGAACACCATGCGCACAGACATCTCTTCAGTGAGCGGCGGCAGCGTCTGGCCAGTTCCGTTGTCGAAGCCGGCAAGCAGCGCGTACATCACGACGTAGGTGGCAGTGAGCAGCAGTGAACTCACGACCAATATCGGCGTCATGCGAGTCGATGAAATCTTGCGGAACTCGGATTTGATGAGACCAATCATGACGCGTCTCCTGTCAGCTTCAAGAAGGTATCTTCCAAGTCTGTGCGGTGTTCGGTCAGTCCGTGGAGTTCGATCGAATGGGCGAGTGCTGCTCGGCCGATTGCCGCGGTGGTGAGACCTTCAATCTCGATGCTGTGGCTATTTCGCAGTCGTACGTCTGTGGCGGTCGTGCCCTCGAGCGGCCGCCGCAGAATCTCGGCGAACTCGTTGGCTTGAGGCGTGATGACTTCGACGTGTGCGTGCGTCTCGGCAGCGAGATCTTCAAGCGAGCAGGCTTTGACGAGCCGCCCCTTGCGAATAATCACGACGTCATCGACTGTTTGTTGCACTTCTGAGAGCACGTGAGACGAGACCAGCACCGAGCTGCCTTCGGATGCGCGGAACTGCAAGAAGTTGCGGAGCCACGCGATGCCTTCAGGATCAAGTCCGTTTGCCGGCTCGTCGAGAACAAGCACTTGAGGATTTCCGAGCAGCGCGCCAGCAAGTGCGAGACGTTGCTTCATTCCGAGCGAGTATGTGCCCACTTTGGCTTCCGCTGACCTGCTCATGCCGACCTGTTCGAGTGCGCTGTGCACGGAGGAAACCGGCAACCCTGCGGCGTCGCTCATGACCGCGAGGTTGGAGAAGCCGCTGCGACCAGGGTGAAAACCAGTTGCTTCGAGTGCCGCACCAACAATCAAACTGGGCTGGTTCAAGTCCGCATAGCGCTGGCCATTGATCAGGGCCTCGCCTGAGGTGGGCGTTACGAGGCCGGTAAGGCAGCGCAGAGACGTGGATTTGCCG
>JBDLPZ010000028.1:0-5140 GCA_039800825.1 Actinomycetota bacterium | reverse complement strand
GTGGGCATGGCGACCAACCTCCCGCCGCACAATCTCGGGGAAGTTGTGGCTGCGTGCAGATACCTGTTGAAGAATCCAAAGGCGACAGTCGCTGAGCTGATGAAATATCTGCCTGGCCCTGATTTGCCGACTGGCGGCGTCATTCTCGGTCTCGATGGCATTCGCGATGCCTACGTCGAGGGCCGCGGCAGTTTCAAAATGCGCGCGACTGTCAGCGTGGAGAACGTCACCGCGCGCCGCCAAGCACTGGTAGTAACTGAACTCCCTTACAACGTCGGCCCAGAGAAACTGATCGAAAAGATCAAAGACAGTGTCACGGCCAAGAAGATCACAGGAATCTCTGACATCATCGATCTTTCAGACGGCGATCGCGGTCTTCGAATCGTCATCGAACTCAAGTCAGGCTTCAATCCTCAGGCAGTTCTCCAGCAGTTATACAAGCTCACGCCGCTTGAAGACCAGTTCTCCATCAATGCTGTCGCGCTAGTCGATGGCGCACCACAAACGCTCGGACTCGTCGACTTGCTCGCGGTCTTCCTCAAGCACCGAATTTCAGTCGTGCGCCGCCGCACTGAGTTCCGACGGAAGAAGGCACAGGAACGCCTTCACCTTGTTGCCGGCCTCTTGATTGCCATCATCGACATCGACGAAGTCATTCAGGTGATCCGCTCGAGCGACGACACTGCTGCTGCTCGCGAGCGCTTGATGAAGGCGTTTGATCTCAGCGAGATTCAGACCAACTACATCCTCGAAATGCCACTTCGCCGCCTCACCAAGTTCTCCCGCATTGAACTCGAGAAAGAAAGCGAACAGCTGCACGCGGAAATCGCTGAGCTGACTCGCATTCTCGAAGAACCTAAGGCTATCGAAGCGCTTGTCTCCGATGAACTAGCTGATGTCGCGAAAGAATTCGCGACACCGCGCCGCACTGTGCTGCAGGAATCCGACGGCACCTCCATGGTCTCGGCAGATCTCGAAATCGCCGACGATCCCTGCGTCGTGATGCTGAGCTCTTCGGGACTACTCGCTCGCTTCCCAGAAGGTACAGTCGCAAACCTGGGCGGTCGCACGAAGCACGACGTGGTCGTCTCCAAGACGCCAGCCACCGCGCGTGGTGAGATCGGATTGGTAACCTCGTTCGGTCGCATCCACAAACTCTCGGTTGTCGAAATCGCATCACTCGCGGCCAACGAAACCGCATTGAGCCTTAAGGGCGGTAGCGCACTCAAAGAGTTCGTCATCCTCGACAAGAAGGAAGTTCCTCTCGCGCTAGTTCCACTCACCGAAGAGGCGGTGCTCGCCCTCGGAACTCTTCGCGGCGTCATCAAGCGAGTAACGCTTGATATTCCTAAGGGCGATGTTTTCGATGTGATTCGACTTGAAGATGGCGACAGCGTCGTGGGCGCTGGAGTGACGACGAACGAAGACCAGCACCTTGTGTTCGTTACGACTGACGGACAGCTTCTGCACTTTGAGGCGTCTCTGGTTCGCCCACAGGGTCGCGGTGCGGGTGGCATGGCGGGCATTAACTTGTCTAAAGGTGCCTCCGTACTGGCATTCATGGTCGCTGCGCCGACTGAAGACGTGCTCACTGTCGCCGGCAGCACTACTGCACTCCCTGGCACAGACCCTGGAACTTTCAAGGTCACGCCACTTTCAGAATATCCGACGAAGGGCCGAGCTACTGGTGGCGTCCGGTGCCACACTCTGCGCAAGTCGGAGAACGCATTGCTCTTCGCTGCTGTTGTGCAGGCTCCGCTGCGTGCCGCCGCTGCAGGTGGCGCAAACGTCGATCTCAGCTTTGAATACTCCAAGCGTGATGCAACTGGAACTGCACTTTCTAGCAACATCGTCGCCGTAGCAGGAAGAATGGGAGCATGACCGAGCCACATTGCAGTGATATCGCCGCCACCGAAATCATGGCTGGCACGGCTCCCCTGCGCCGCGCGTGGTTCATCATCGAGCAGCCAGGAGCCTGGGGCGCAGACGCACTGACCGAGAGTGACTTACCTGCTGGCTTTGGTGCAGATCTCAAGGCACTTCTCGACGGCACTGAAGTCGGCGTTGCACTCGCTCGTCGCCCTGACGTTGCCTCGGTCGAACGTCGTACTACACGCCGTCGTCGCTTATGGCTCGCTCACACCGCACCTGGTGGCGTGCGCATGCGCGCAGGATCTCTCGATGACATTCGCGATGTTCTCAAGTGGGATTGGCAGGCCATCCTGCGCGGCGAATTGCCACCGGTGGGACGTCGAAGTGCCGACCCAGTTCTTTTCGTGTGCACCAACGGCAAGAAGGATCTCTGCTGCGCACTCAAGTCACGCCAGATTGTTGATGCCTTGCGCCCAGATCCTGAGCTCACGGGCCAGGTATACGAAAGTTCCCATCTGACGGGTCACCGTTTTGCGCCGACTGCATTGCTTCTGCCTACGGGCCAGATGTACGGACGCCTGACTACCGAGACAGCCAAAGAGGCGCTCGCCTCGGCGTGGAACGGTGAGTTAATTCCCGACTACCTTCGCGGTCGCACAGCACTTCCGGGCTGGGCACAAGCAGCAGAAATTGCGGTGCGCAAGCACGCACAGGTTCTTGGCGTCGACGCTCTCGATGTAGTCACATTGCGCAATCAAAAGCCGGTACCCACATCAGTGATTGGCGCGTACGACGCAGCCGCCACGATTCAGGTCCGCCATGTTGATGGCCGCAGCTGGAATGTCGAAGTACAGCAGATTGATGTTCCTGCCCGAAAGGTGTCATGCAACGGTCAGCCTGAATCTGGCATTAGTTGGCAGAGCACATCCGTCACCGACGCTGAGCGCTGGCACTAACTACCGACACTATTTCTATCGCAGCGCGCCTACTCGGCAGCGCCACCCGAGCTGTGTCCCGGAAAGACGCCCTCTTCGGGATTGACGAATGGCGCGGCATTATTGACGGCAGTAGCTGCCTCGCCGAAACCGACTGCAATGAGTGGCACTTTGCCTGGGTAGGTTGAGATATCGCCAGCGGCAAAAACCCTTGAAACCGACGTTTGCATCGCGCTGTTGACGACGATATGGCGCTTCTCGAGCTCGAGTCCCCATGAGGCGATTGGGCCGATGTTTGCCACGAAGCCCAAAGCCGCGACCACGGTTTGAGCCTGCAGCACTTCGACTTCGCCAGTCTCTTTATGAGTCACGCTGACAGATTCGACTCTGTCCGTGCCTTCGACTGCACTGACTTCTGCTGAGGTAATGAGCCGTACGCCCAATCCCCTCACAGCATCGACGGTGGCGGCATGGGCGCGAAACGCATCCCGACGATGAACCAGAGTGACGGATTTGGCGATCGGGTGGAGTGAAACTGCCCAGTCGAAGGCAGAGTCACCGCCGCCAACAATCACGACGTCTTTGCCAGCGTGATCTGCTAAGCGCGGCACGAAATGAATGAGTCCTTTGTCGAGCCATTCCATTCCGACTGGAATAGGTCGTGGCGCAAAAGCCCCGATACCGCCCGTGATAATCACGGCCTTTGCCGAGACTTCGACACCAGCCGCGGTCTTGAGGGCGACCGCATCCTCAGATGCCAGCATTTCTGTGACCTGTTCACCCAACATCATCGTCGGAGAGAACGTTTGCGCCTGCTGCATGAGGCCATCAACCAACTCGCGGCCTTTGACTTTGGGAAAACCAGCGATATCGAAGATGTCCTTCTCTGGATACATGGCGGTGACTTGACCGCCCGCCTCCGGTAGAGCGTCGATCACTGCAACGGCGAAGCCTCGAAAGCCTGCGTAGTACGCCGCGTACAAACCGGCCGGACCAGCGCCAATAACGACAATGTCAAATGACTGCATGCGCCGAACCTAATGCGCCAAAGTCATCGATGACAGGTATTTGGCAAAACACGCGTGGTAACACTTCTGCAACTAGATTTGCCCCCTATGAGCATCGCTTCAAAGGATCCAGACCACTTCCCGCACGAGGACTTCGCCGACGTCATCGCGGCCAACGCCATGTATGTGGCATCTTTTGAGGATGCTCATCTGAATGCACGCGCTGCCAAAGGCCTGGCAATCGTCACCTGCATGGACTCTCGAATCTCTCCACTAGACATCCTCGGCTTGCAGCCTGGCGACGTCAAGATCTTGCGTAACGCCGGTGCTCGCGTCACAGACGACGTCCTTCGAACGCTCGTACTTGCTACCTGGTTGCTCAACGTCAATCGCGTCTTGGTACTGCCCCACACCGAGTGCAAGATGGCATCAGGCACCGAAGCCGAGATTCATGAAGCAATCTTTGAGGAGTCCGGCATCGACACCCGCGGCATCGAGATTCGTACCGTTAAGGACCAGGACGCAGCTCTCGCAACTGACCTGCAGCGGATACGCAGCTACCCACTGCTACCAAAGAACCTGGTGGTCGCTGGTGCGATCTACGACGTGCACACCGGAAAGATCAATCCAAAGAATTTCTAAGCATCAATGCGTGAGCGATCTAGATCGCTGGCACCGTTTACGATGAATTCCTTGCGTGGCGCAACATCATTGCCCATCAGCAAATCAAACACATTCTCTGCAGCCTGAACGTCGGCCATGGTCACGCGGCGGAGCGTGCGACGAGCTGGATCCATAGTCGTTTCGCGTAGCTGGGAAGCATCCATCTCGCCGAGACCTTTGTAACGCTGGATCGGCTCTTTCCAACGTCGACCGCTTCGGGACAACTCTTGAAGAGTGGCCTTCATTTCAGCGTCACTGTAGGTATAGCGAACTTCGCCAGGCGCACGGCCCTGACCGACCACTTCAATGCGATGCAGAGGTGGCACGGCAGCAAATACTCGTCCCTGTTCGAGTAACGGGCGCATGTAGCGATGAATCAACGTCAGCAGCAAGCAGCGAATATGCGCGCCGTCGACGTCTGCGTCCGACATCAAGATGATCTTCTGATAGCGCGCCTGTTCAATATCGAAAGTGCGGCCGGAACCAGCGCCGATTACTTGAATAATCGAAGCACATTCAGCGTTCTTGAGCATGTCGGCCAGGGTTGCCTTTTGCACGTTGAGGATCTTGCCTCGGATGGGCAGCAGCGCCTGAAATTCAGAATTGCGTGCATCCTTGGCAGTACCGAGAGCTGATTCACCCTCGACGATGAACAACTCGGTG
>JBDLPZ010000027.1:0-6658 GCA_039800825.1 Actinomycetota bacterium | reverse complement strand
ACGGCGAGCAAGAGTTGTGAAATCGAAAACGGTGGTCTCGAAAATATTGCCGTCTGGCCAGAAGGTGACGGTGGTACCAGTTTCGGTGGCGTCGCCGACGACGGCGAGTGGCGCATCAGGCACACCATGTGAGTACGACTGACGGTGAATCTTGTTGCCGCGCTTAACCTCAACCGTGAGGTTCGTCGACAGTGCGTTCACAACGGTGACACCCACACCGTGCAGACCACCGGAGACTGCGTATCCGCCGCCGCCGAACTTTCCGCCGGCGTGCAGCGTGGTCATGATGACTTCGACAGCTGGGCGCTTCTCGACTGGATGGATGTCGACTGGCATACCGCGGCCGTTGTCGACGACGCGCAAACCGCCGTCAGCAAGGATCGTGACTTCGATGTGCGTGCAGTAACCGGCGAGCGCCTCATCGACAGAGTTGTCGACGACTTCGTACACAAGGTGATGCAGACCGCGCTCGCCCGTGGAGCCGATGTACATACCTGGACGCTTTCGAACAGCATCAAGCCCTTCGAGAACTTGAATGGCACTGGCGTCGTAAGTCATCGACTCACCCCTTTAAGGATCGGCTATTTTCACAAGATTTCAGGCCGTTTCTCCTGGGCTGTGGGGAGTCAGCCGGAAAACGACCTGTAACTGGGCAGATTCTAGCGAGTTTGGGTGACAAAATCCGTTTATTCGGCCTTGAGGGCACTTGTGGCGGATTTTGGGTTCGTTTGGGTAGGTACCCTCATCAAAGGACTAGTACGGGCTAGGTGCCCAGATTTAGCCGTATGTGTCGCGAGGGCCTCGACCGGGCACTTTTCGCTTCCCGAATGTCCAACTTGGGGCAGATGGGGCCGAAACAGTGATTTCCTTGACGATGTCCTGGCCGATTTCTTCGTCGATTCGGATCGCGATTTGGCCAACGAGCATGCGGATCTGGGTGGCCCAGGCGGTCGAGTCTGCGGCGAGGCGCAGGAGGCCCGAGTTTTCGTCGAATTCCGAGATGGTCACGTGTTCGGCGACCTCTTCGCCAACGATCTCGACCCACTTATGGCTCAGGCCGCCGACCGCAAGTGGCGCGGTGAAGTCGGCCTGGACGCTGAACTCATCAAGCAGGTAGCCGAGAGGCTTGGGGTCGCGGCTGTTGGCGGAGTTGGTTCGCTTAAAGGTTTTCGGTGCTGAACCGGATTCACTGCGTTGGGCGCCGGCAGCCTCAAGGTATTTACGCAGTCGGCGGAACTGTGTGAGTGCGACGCGATTGACCTCTTCGAGGTTGTCATGGTTTTCGGAACTAGGCGACACGGTTCACCGTCCCCTCGAAAACATCGAAAAGTGCACCGGTGAGATCTTCGGGTACGTCCGCGGCGACAGCCGCGGTCACGATCGTTTGTTCACAGCCTTTGACTTGATCAACTAGTTTGCGACGGCGGGTTTCGTCTAGTTCTGCAAAAACGTCATCAAGTACTAGTACGGGATCCCCGTGCCGAGATACGTTGCGAAGCAACTCAAAAATTCCGAGCTTGAGAGCTAGTGCTGTGGACCACGATTCGCCGTGGCTCGCATAACCGCGGACAGGCAGGCCGCGTAATTCCAGTTTCAGTTCATCGCGATGGGGACCGACGAGAGTGATACCGCGATCAATCTCATCTTTGCGGCGGCGCGACATCGCATCAAGCAGCGCAGCTTCGAGTAGTGCCGAAGTCGGCGTCGCTTCTTGAACATCGAGAGCAGTCTCGTAAGAAATCTCGAACGGACCACGGTCATCTGACACCGTGAGGTATGCGTCGGAAACGTGCGGCGCGAGTTGTTCGATCAGCGACATGCGTTGTGCCATCACTTGTGCGCCGGCCCGCGCGAGTTGTGCATCCCAGACATCGAGCGTGCGCATGATGTCGGCATTGTTTTTGCCGTAGGCAGTTTTGAGAAGCGCATTGCGTTGGCGCAGTGCTTTTTCGAAATCAGATCGGATACCGGCGTAGCTCGGCGTCAACAGCGTCAGGCTGTCATCCATAAAGCGGCGGCGTTCGCTGGGATCGCCTTTAACGAGGTTGAGGTCTTCGGGCGCGAACACGACGGTGAGAAGTGCGCCGAGAACTTCGCGCGCTTTCGGCACCGGACTGCCGTTGAGACGAGCTTTGTTTGTTTTGCCAGGGTTGATTTCGACATCGAGAGTGATTTCGCGACCCTCGTCATTGAGAACGACGCGGACGCCGGCGCTCGTGCGATCCTTCTTGACGAGCGGGACGTCGGAAGAGACTCGATGACTGGAGAAAGTCGCGAGATAACTCATCGCTTCGACCAAGTTTGTTTTACCTTGGCCGTTAGAGCCAATCAGAACGTTGATGCCTGGAACAAAGTGAACCGTGACTTCGTCGTAGGAACGAAAGTCACGGACACTGAGTTCAGAAACATGCATTATCGACCGGTTGGTTTTGGCATGAGCCAGTACTTGTAACCCGAATCGAGATCGACGCCTGGTTCTTTGGCGGCAGTCAACAGAACAGGCTTGTTGCTGTTGATAAACGCAAGCTTGACGTAAGGCGAGTTGACGGCGTTTAGGCCATCAATGAAGCGGTTTGGATCGAAACGAATTTCGTCAGCGAGTTCGCCATCGATGGTCGCATCGATTGCTTCGTTAGCGACGCCGCTGGCCACACCCTGTGCGGTGAGCGAAACTTCGTCGGACGAAAGTGAAATCGAGACGAAGCTCTTGTCCTTGTCTTCGAGAACGAGACGGACGCGCTTCAAAGCTGCGCTGAGCGAAGCGGTTTCGATGTACGCAACGACATTGCCTGGTGCAGGAATTGTGTCGCGGTAAGGCGGGAACTTGTAGCCGAGCAGTGAGGTCGCGATGCTGCGACCGTTGCCGGTGAAACCAATCAGCGTGCTGTCGCCACCGTTGGCCACTGCGATTTCGACAGTCGCACAATCTGCAAGACCCTTGGCGATGTCGTTGAGCTTCGCCGCCGGCACAAGGGCGATGGTGTCTGGATCGGTGACGCTTGGTGACCAGCTGACATCGCGAAGTGCGAGTCGGTAGCGGTCAGTCGCCGCGAGAGTGATGACGCCCTTGGCGAATTCCATCTGAATACCCGTCAGGTTGACGAGGCTTTCGTTCGTCTCAGCGGCAACGTGAACCTGAGCGACTGCGGTTGCGAGATCTGCACCAGAAATCGTGCCGATGATCGCAGGCACATCGGACATCTTTGGAAAATCGCCGGAGTTGATTGTTGGAAGCGAGAATGCAGAGCGTCCGCACTCAACTTCGATGCTGGTGCCGTTGGTGTTGAGAACAACCGGTGCGCCTGGCAACGTCTTGGTGATGTCACCGAGCAAGCGACCTGGCACAACGCACGTGCCTTCTTCTTCAACGACTGCTTCGAACTCGGCGCGTGCGCTCGACTCGCGATCGTATGAAACAAATACGACGCGATCGGCGGTTGCTTCGATTCCAATGCCAGGATTTCCACCCGTGCGTGGATTGCCAAGAGCGCGCGAGGCCCATGCCACTGCGTCGGCGAGCGCGTCACGTTCAATGCGAATCTTCACGTTTACTCCTTGATTTGGTCGCTAATCGTGGCAGATGAAAGCCCCGCCGTCACGAGTGGGTGGGGCAGGGCTTTCATCGGAGTATCCACAGGGCGACCTGAAGACCTAGTCCTCGTCGTCGGCGATCATCTCGGCCATGAAGAAATCCTCTTCAAAGTCGGGCTTACGGAAGCTTTTGAGCGACTCGTTCATCTCTTTGTAGGAGGCGCTCATTCCTTTGCCCCGGCCTGAGTGGCTGCTGGTGCGCATGCCGAGGCGGGCGCCTTCCCAGGCGTTTGCCTCGGTGCCGATGTACTGGAAGTTCCAGCGGTACTCGTTGGTCTGCCGGGCAATCATTTCCTGCACGGCAGGGAGTTCGAATCGGCGGCTAGCGTTTTCTTGGCCATCGGTGATCACGACGAACAAGACCTTGCCGGGGCGCTTGTCTTCTTCAAGGGCAGCGAGGTCCTCGCCAGTCTTAAGAATGGCGTGGGCTGTGGCATCGAGGAGAGCCGTGCTGCCCCGGGGTTCAAGCTGGTACTCGAAAGCTTCGCGGCGCATGGATTTGACTTCGACAATTTCAGTGTCGAAGTCGACGACCGTAAAACTGACTTCGCCTTCTTCCATGAACTGCTCACGAAGAAGCAGGTTGATGCCGTCCTGAGCTTCGACGCGCATCGATGACATCGAACCGGAGCGATCGACCACGAGAGTGACGTGGGTGTAATTTGGATTAGTCATCAGATCTCCCAACCAAGCGCAATCCCCCGTGGACTGCGTGACTAGGCGGAAGTGTGGATCGTGACCCTGACATTTCAGGGGCACGATGAATTTTTGTCCACACAGGCCAGGCCTGATGGGAAATGTTTGATTGATGTAGATATAGGTAGTAGTAGTAATAGGCGTTGTGGATTGTGTGGATAACCCCGGATCGACGCCATTTCGTGAGGGATTTACTAGTTCGGGGCCTGTGAACAAGCCTGTGGGGGACACGCAGGAGAGCTGTGAACGGCTGGGGACAGGATTTCGAGCGCCGATCCTTATTCACAGTTAGCCACCGGTTTATTCACAGAGACTGTGACAAATGTTGCGAATGTGAAGTCTGAGACGGTAGTTATCCACAACTTGTCCCCAACTGGGGATTTCCCCACAAAGTAAGGGAATTAGCGTGAATGTGAGCGGATTCGCTGCGTAAGTTCGGCGACCTGGTTATAAACGATGCGCTGTTCAGCCATCAAGGTACGGATCTTGCGGTCAGCATGCATGACGGTGGTGTGGTCACGGTTACCAAACTGCTGACCGATCTTCGGCAGCGACAAGTCAGTGAGTTCGCGGCACAGGTACATCGCCATCTGACGAGCCGTCACGAAATCCTTCTCACGGCTGTTGCCACAAAGGTCATCCATCGTCACGCCGAAGAAGGTCGCCGTAACTTCCATAATGACGGAGGCGGTGATTTCTGGACCGGCCTGGTCAGTGATCAAATCTCGCAGAACCATCTCGGCCATCTGGCGATCAGCTGGCTGACGGTTGAGGTTTGCCCAGGCAGTGACGCGGATGAGTGCACCTTCAAGCTCACGAATATTCGTCGAGATTTTCGAAGCGATGTATTCGAGAACGTCGCCAGGAACACTCAACCTCTCCTGGAGGGTCTTCTTACGAAGAATCGCGATACGCGTCTCAAGGTCCGGTGGCTGAATATCGATGATGAAGCCAGATGCGAAACGTGAACGCATACGGTCTTCGAAATCTTGAAGCTGCTTTGGTGGCAGATCTGAGGTGATGACGATCTGCTTGTTTGCGTTATGCAATGTATTAAAGGTGTGGAAGAACTCTTCTTGAGTCTGCACCTTGCCGCTCAGGAACTGGATGTCATCAACGAGCAAAACATCAATATCGCGGTATTTCTTTTGGAAATGCGCTGCTTTGTCGTCGCGGATCGAGTTGATGAACTCGTTCGTGAATTCTTCAGATGAGACGTAGCGAACTTGCTTACCGCGGTACAGGCTGCGGGTGTAGTTGCCGATTGCGTGGAGCAAGTGGGTTTTACCGAGGCCAGATTCGCCGTAGATAAACAGCGGGTTGTAGGACTGGCCGGGTTTTTCGGCGACAGTCTCAGCTGCGGCAGCGGCGAAGCGGTTGGTTGCACCCTTAACGAAAGTGTCGAAGGTGTACTTCGGGTTGAGGCGCGTGGCCTCTTCACGACCATCGGCCGTGACCGATGCTTCTGGAGTCACGGAGGGGACGTCATAAACCTCGTCGGCGACCTGGTCGGCCTGGTTCTCATCCACTTCGGCAATTTCAGGATCAATACTGAAGGCCATACGGATCGGGCGACCGAAAGCAGTGATCAGTGCTGCCGAAACGGCTGGCTGATAGCGAGATTCAAGAACCAAGCGGGTGAACTCGTTCGGCACTGCAATAAGAAGGGTGTCTTCGATCAGGACGAGCGGCTTGGTGAGATTAACGAAAGCTCGCTGCTGAGAATCGACCGAACCGGTAGCAAACGCCTGGTCGAGCGCCTGGCTCCAAACCGTCGCGAGCATGCTGGCGTCAGGCTGTGCAGATGCGGCAAGGTTCTGTGGGTTGATTTGCGAGGCATTCTCTTCAGTCACTGCCCACTCCTTTCACATCAGTTCACACGAGTCACATGAGACTCGTCCACAACACTATCCACAGGTTGTGGGTGAAGTGCGGGCGGACTCTAAGCTGAGCTCTGACGGCTTGGCAATAGTTGTCCACAGGGTGTACAAGCACTTTCGAGCGTAAATTCAGGGCGCTGTCGATAACTCATAAATCTGGTCGATCCACTATCCACAGGGACAAATCGGATCTTCAGTTTGACCTCGTGCCTGTGTATCGCGTAATTTTCGCCCGCTCGAAGGGCTTGCCCTTTGCTCGTAGATGGAGAAAACCGTGTCTAAGCGCACATTCCAGCCGAATAACCGCCGTCGTGCGAAGACTCACGGCTTCCGTTTGCGTATGCGTACCCGTGCAGGTCGTGCAGTGCTTTCAGCACGCCGCCGCAAGGGCCGCGCTCGCCTGGCTGTCTGATTCTGCTGTGCTGCCTCGTCAGCACCGGCTGAATAGAAGCGCCGACATTCGACACGTACTGCGTCGAGGTCGGCGTTTT
>JBDLPZ010000026.1:0-3633 GCA_039800825.1 Actinomycetota bacterium | reverse complement strand
TCGCATCGTTGCGCACGCGCCTGCTCCAGCGCGTGTTACGCACCGGTCCATACGCGGGCGAGATCAACGAAATCGTTCGCCTCTGTAAGTTGAACCACCCGAAGGCCGACCTGTCGATCATTGACCGGGCGTTCGAGACCGCCGAGCTAGCCCACCGTGGACAGATTCGCAAGAGTGGCGAGCCTTACATCACTCATCCAATCGCAGTCACGCGCATCCTTGCCGAGCTGGGCATCGGCCCAGTTACTCTCGCCGCAGCACTTCTGCACGACACTGTGGAAGACACAGAGTACGACCTGGATATGTTGCGCCGCGATTTCGGTGACGAGGTTGCGATGCTCGTGGACGGCGTAACTAAACTCGATAAAGTCAAATTCGGTGCCGATGCTCAGGCCGAGACCGTGCGCAAGATGGTTGTCGCGATGTCGAAGGACATCCGCGTGCTCGTGATCAAGCTGGCGGACCGTCTGCACAACGCCCGAACCTGGCAGTTCGTCCCCGAAGACAAGGCCCGCAAGAAGGCCCAAGAAACCCTGGAGATCTACGCTCCACTCGCACATCGACTAGGCATCAACACCCTCAAGTGGGAGCTAGAAGACCTCAGTTTCGCGATTCTGTATCCGAAGGTGTACGAAGAAATCGTCAACCTCGTTCGTCAGCGCACGCCTAAGCGCGCCGAATTCATCGAGTCAGTCATCGATGCAATCGAGGATGACCTTCGCGACAACAAGATCAAGGGCAAGGTCGCAGGCCGCCCTAAACAGTACTACTCGATCTATCAAAAGATGGTGGTTCGCGGTCGCGAATTTGACGACATCTATGACCTGGTGGGCATCCGTGTTTTGGTGAACAGTGTGCGTGATTGTTACGCGGTCCTTGGTGCCGTACACGCACGTTGGAACCCAGTTCCTGGCCGTTTCAAGGACTACATCGCTATGCCGAAGTTCAACCTTTACCAGTCGCTGCACACGACGGTTATCGGACCACAGGGGCGTCCGGTTGAAATTCAGATTCGCACTCACGAGATGCACCAACGCGCCGAATTCGGTGTCGCTGCCCACTGGAAATACAAGGAGCAGGCAGGAAAGACCCAAGAGCAGTCGGATGACGATCTAGCTTGGCTCAAGCACTTGTCAGACTGGCAAGCCGAGACGCAGGATCCATCAGAGTTCCTCGACTCTCTGCGCTTTGAGATCGGCGCCAAAGAGGTCTACGTCTTCACTCCTAAGGGCAAGGTAATTGGCCTGGCGAGTGGCGCAACCCCAGTCGATTTCGCTTATGCGGTTCACACCGAGGTCGGCCACCGCACAATGGGCGCGAAGGTGAACGGGCGACTGGTTCCGCTAGAGACCGAATTGCAATCGGGCGACGTTGTTGAGATTTTCACGTCCAAGTCTCCAGAAGCCGGTCCGAGCCAAGACTGGCTCAACTTCACCGTCTCGCCGCGAGCTCGAGCGAAGATCAAGCAGTGGTTCAGTGCCGAACGCCGCGAAGACGCGATTGAACAGGGCAAGGAACTCATCGCCAAGGCGATGCGCAAGCAGAACATGCCGCTGCAGAAGCTAATGACGAGCGATGCGATTTCAAAGTTGGCAGGGGAGTTGCGTTACCCGGACGTCGGCTCACTCTATGCGGCAGTCGGTGAGGGTCACGTCTCTGCGCAGTCGGTGTTAGAGAAATTGACCGGCGCGGTATCGACCGATGATGAACTAGATGATGCGATATTCGAGCTTCCTAGGTCACGCGTTGCTCAACGCCAACGCAACAACGATTCGGGTGTTCTCGTCAAGGGTGACGCCGATGTCATGGTCAAACTAGCTCGCTGTTGCACACCTGTGCCCGGCGACGAGATCATTGGATTCGTGACCCGTGGCAGCGGCGTTTCGGTGCACCGTAACGATTGCAAGAATGTCGCTTCGCTGCGCAATGAGCCTCAGAGAATTATGGATGTGTCTTGGGCCGCGAGCAGCAAGTCGATCTTCCTGGTGCAGATTCAGATTGAAGCTCTCGATCGCTCGGGTCTTCTCTCCGACGTTACACGTGTGCTCAGCGAGCACCACGTCAACATTCTTAGCGCCAGCGTTTCCACGCGCTCGGACCGAGTCGCGCTGTCTCGCTTCGTCTTTGAGATGGGCGATGCCGGCACGCTTGACCACCTGCTTAACGCCGTTCGGCGCATCGAGGCCGTGTACGACGTCTATCGCGTTTCGAACACATAATGCACGAGAGACCCATGAGGTTAAAGAAAATCGGCAGCCATTCGGCTGCCGATTTCTAATTAAGTGCCTATGCGTTGTCCTGGACTACTTTCAGCCATGCCTTGCGAGCGGCCAGAGCGTCGGTTGCCTCGGCAATAGCCTTGGCATCCTTCTTGGCCGTAGCGACCGCTAGGTCTGCCTCGAGCTTGACGATAGTGGCCTCAAGTTGGCTTAGCATCGAGTTGTTACGTGCCTGAACTGCAGGGTCAGACTTGCGCCATTCCTCCTGCTCGGCGGCGCGTACCTTATTCTCGACCGCACGCAATTTGTCTTCCATCTCGCGAACCTTGTCACGTGGAACCTTGCCCGCCTTCTCCCAGCGCGACTGGATCTCGCGAAGGGCGGCCTTAGCGGCGTTTAGATCCTTGGCCGGGTCAATCGATGCAGCATCCTTAAGGATTTCCAACTTAGCGGTCAGGTTTGCCGAATACTCGACATTTTCAGCCGCGATCTGCTCACCCTTAGCCGAGTAGATGGCGTCACCCGCAGCCTTGAAACGAGCCCACAGAGCGTCGTCTCCCTTGCCATTTGAGCGACCGCTGGCCTTCCAGTCGTCAAGTAGCTTTCGATACTCAACCACGGCGTCAGCGCCCTTTTCAGTCAAAGCCTCTGCTGCTTCTACGATAGAAACCTTCTTGCCACGGGCAGCCTTGTTCGCGGCATCCAATCCTGCGAAATACTGGCGCTTTCCGGCCTCAAACTTGGTGCGTGCAGCCGAGAAACGCTTCCAGATAGGGTCGGCAACAGCCTTCGAAATCTTTGCGCCATCCTTCTGGGCTGCTTGCCACTGCGCGAACAACTCGGCGAATGCTGCCGAAGTGCTCTTCCAGTTGATCTTCGACGCATCCTGTGCAGCTAGCTTCTCAGCTGCGACAGCGATAGCTTCACGCTTAGCCAAAGCCTCTGCAGACTGCTCCTTGGTAGCCTCGCTGCGGTCTGCCTCTACGGCCTCAATCTTTGGAGCAAGCGCCGTGACACGGCGGCGAAGGTCGGCAATGTCACCAACGACGGCCGGCTCAGCCAACTCTGCCGCAAGTGCGGTAGCGGTCTTCTTCAGATTGTGGCTGTCTACCTTGTTTGCAACGCGCTGTTCGAGAATGCGCACCTTGGCTACTAGGTCAGCAAACTTGCGCTCGAAGTATGCGAGTGCCTCTTCTGGAGCAACATTTGGATACTGTCCAACACGACGTTCAACACCACCCTCAATGACAAAAACGTTGTTCTCAGCATCGACGCGTCCGAATGCATTTGGGGTAGTAGTCACACTGTGCTCCTGTGAATGGCTTGAGTTCGAAACGTTCGAACTACCGCTAGTTTACGCTGATGCTGTTAATGGTGGTTGCTAGCTTCGGCTTTCCATCCCCACTGCCATCCG
>JBDLPZ010000025.1:0-6411 GCA_039800825.1 Actinomycetota bacterium | reverse complement strand
ATAGCGACGGTGTTGACAATGTCAGGCACGGTGCAACCGCGAGAGAGGTCATTGACTGGCTTCTTAAGACCCTGAAGCACTGGACCGATGGCGATCGCGTTGGCCGAGCGTTGAACTGCCTTGTACGCGGTATTGCCAGAGTTGAGGTCAGGGAAGATCAGTACAGTCGCACGGCCAGCGACGGGATTGCCCGGCATCTTTGAGCGACCGACGCCTTCATCGACAGCGGCGTCGTACTGAATCGGTCCAGCGACCGGCAGAGATGCATCCATCGCCACGAGCATTTCGGTCGCAGCTCGAACTTTTTCGACGTCTTCACCAGTGCCAGATTCACCAGTCGAGTACGAAAGCATCGCGACCCGAGGATCAATTCCAAAAGCGCGCGCTGTCGCGACTGTCGAGGCGGCGATATCTGCCAACTGCGCCGAGGTTGGATCAGGGTTGACTGCGCAGTCAGCGAAAGCGAGTACGCGATCTGGCAGGCACATCAGGAATGTGCTCGAAACGAGCGAAACTCCAGGAACGGTCTTGATGACTTCGAGAGCGGGGCGAATCGTCTCGGCAGTCGTATGCGTTGCGCCTGACACCATTCCGTCGGCGTAGCCCATGTGCACCAGCATCGTTCCGAAGTAGCTCGGATCCGTCATTCGGTCGAGGGCCTCTTTGACTGTCATGCCTTTGTGCGCGCGCAGTCGCGCATATTCCTCTGCGAACTCCTGCAGATGCGTGGATTCTTGAGGATCGATGATTTCGGCTTCGCTGATATCGAGACCAAGGTGCTTAGCTTTTGCTTGGACCTCATCGGGAGCGCCGAGCAAAACAATCGAGACGATGCCGCCGTGAAGCAGTTCGTCAGCCGCACGAAGGATTCGTTCTTCAGTTCCTTCTGGCAAAACAATCCGGCGGCGATCGGCGCGAGCACGCTCGAGCAAACTCACTTGGAACATCAGCGGGGTCACGACGGTTGCGTTGGAGAGTTTGATGGTGCGGGCAAGTTCTTCGCGATCAACGTTTGCAGTGAATTCAGCGAGTGCGGCCGCAATCTTGCGACGGCTGCCAGGGCGAATCTCGCCTCGAAGTTGATCGAGGGTATGCAGAGTTTGATACGTATCAGGCGTCACCGCGATCACCGGCAACTGCGCGGACCGCAGGAGTTTCGTGGTGAGTTCGTCCGGAATGACGCCACAGGTGAGGACCATGCCGGCAGGGGTTGGAAGATCCGGCGAGCTAGCGACTGCCACAGCAGCGACAGCAAGATCTGCGCGATCTCCGGCCGCAACCAGCATCGTTCCCGCATCGAGCAAACCGAGAACCATCGGCACGTGACCCGAGCCGGCGACATAGCGATCGACTTCGCGATGCATGTTTGGACCTTCGCCTGAAATGACAGTGCCGTGTAGGCCAGATGCGACTTCGTCAACGGTCAGCGCAGAAAGCACAGGAACGTCACTGAGTACGTAGATGGGTGAGTCGCCGGGTTTGCGGTCGGCTTCGATTTCGCGGCGAACATCGCCAGCAATCAGCGGATTGACTCGGTTAGCGATGGTCGCGACGAGCGCGCAACCGTGTTCTTCGAGCAAGTGCTGCGCATGACCAGTCGCCGTGTAGATGTCTTCGGCGTTCTTGTCGACGCCGGACACCACAAGCAAGACTGGGCTGCCGAGATTGGCCGCGAGCTCCGCGTTGAGTTCCAGCTCCGCGCCCGAAGTAGCCGAGACGTAGTCGGTGCCGACAATGAGAACGAACTCGAAACGCTGCTTAAGAGATTGAAACTTCTCGACGACGTCGGCGACAACGCGTTCGGGGTGGCCGGCCTCGAGGTGGTGGGCGATGTCGCTGTACGAGAAGGGGCATGCCTCTTCGTAGGTGAGGTCGAGTGAGTACTGGCTGATGAGGAGTTCGACGAGGGAATCACGTGCCGGGATGTCTGCCACAATCGGACGAAAGACCGCGATGCGATCGACTTGGCTAGCCAACACATCCATCACTCCAAGCGAGGCAATGGCCTTGCCTGCGCGCGCCTCAGCGGCGGTGACGTACAGAGTCTTGGACACGCGCTCTTCCTTCGGTTCGGAATCTGCCCAAAGCGTACCCAGCCAGCCGTTGCAGGGAACTGTCCATAAGTCCTAAGTCTGGTGAGCATTAACCTTGCCGACCGAGGAGGTCAGCATGACCAAGTGGTGGCAAGACGCGGTTTTCTATCAGATCTACCCGCGCTCGTTCATGGACTCAAACGGCGATGGAATGGGCGACCTCCAGGGCATCACCTCTCGACTTGAATACATCGCATCGCTCGGCGTCGACGCCATCTGGCTCAGTCCGTTCTATCCCTCGCCCCAGGTGGATGCTGGCTACGACGTCTCCGACTACTGCGATGTGGATCCGCAGTTCGGCACGCTCGCGCAGTTCGATGAGTTGCTCCGCCGAGCGCACGAACTTGGCCTCAAGGTCACCATCGACATCGTTCCCAACCACTGCTCCAACCAGCATCCTTGGTTTGTTGAGGCCGTCGCAGCCGGTCGCGGCAGTGCCGCTCGTGCACGCTTCCATTTCGTCGACGGTCGCGGTGAAAACGGAGATGAGCCACCAAGCAACTGGGGAAGCGTGTTCGGTGGACCTTCATGGACGCGCGTCACCGAACCAGATGGCAGCCCGGGTCAGTGGTACTACCACTTGTTCGCCGAAGAGCAGCCTGATTTCAACTGGGATAACCCAGAGGTGCTCGCTGAGTTCGAGCGAATTTTCACGTTCTGGCTCGATCGAGGCGTCGACGGATTTCGCATCGACGTCTCTGATGCGCTCATCAAGGACACCACCTGGCCAGATACCGAGGGCCGCTGGCCAATCATCCCTAAAGACGCAGCCTCGCCTGTCCACGATGTCTATCGGGCGCTGCGCACGTTGATGGATCGATACGACGGCGATCGAATGGCAGTCGTAGAGACTGGTGCACCGGATGAAGTAGTCGCGTTGTTTATCCGCAACGACGAGATGCATTTGGCATTCAATTTCAGATTCGTCAAAGCGCAGTGGTCTGCGACCGACTTCAAAGCAGCGATCGATGAATCGCTTGCAGCAAACGCCGAGGTCCACGCGCCGACAACGTGGGTGATTGAAAATCACGACGTCACGCGTGCAGTCACTCGGTACGGAAGCAATCAGCGTCTCCAAGGCTCATACATTCCTGGCGTCGAGCAGGTTGCAACAGTGGATACCGAGCTCGGCCAGCGCCGAGCACGTGCTGCTGCAGTCATGTTGTTGTCGTTGCCTGGCGCGGCCTACATCTACAACGGTCAAGAACTTGGCCTTCCCAACGTCGATGACTTGCCGGACGAGGTGATTCAAGATCCATCGTTTGCTCGCACCCACGGCGAGGTGCGCGGGCGCGATGGTTGCCGGATTCCGCTGCCGTGGACGACATCGGGAGCTGCACTCGGCTTTTCGTCAAACCCTCAAACCTGGCTGCCTATGCCGGCCTACTACGGCGACTACGCAGTCGCCACTGAGCAAGCCGATCCGACGTCGATGCTGTCGCTGTACACGCGGCTACTGCATCTCCGACGCGAGACCGATGTACTGCGCCGTGGCGAGCTGAAATGGCTCGAGGCGCCCGCGAATGTGCTGCGCTATGAGCTCTCAACTGCTTTCGATTCAGTAGAAGTGTGGGTCAATTTCGGCGACACGCCAGTGGGCCTACCCGACGGTCTCGAGGTTATCGTCGCCTCGACCTACGCAGGCGCCGCACAGCTAGCGGTCGACTCCGCTGCGATCTGCCGCAAAACTGCCTGAGAGTTCCGAATTCATATTCGAAAGTCTGTGAAACTTTCGATGCGATAGTGCAAACGGGTTGCTACACTCTTTTCTTAATACGCAAAGGAGCGTCCCCGTTTACATCCGGCAACCAGGCTGGGTGAACATAAAACCACTATGACCTCGAGTCAGCCACATAAACAGACATACCGTTCCACCCCAAGCACCATTACACCCCTGAACTCAGAGCGCATTGCGTCTTTGCTCGCTCGCGAGTGGGAAACCTACAAAAACACCACGCACAGCTCATTGAATGAGTTCGATAACGCACAGCGCGTTATCCCACTCGGCGTGACCTCTAGCTTCCAGCACTGGGATCCATACCCAGTCTCAATCGTCTCTGCGCGCGGCGCATGGATGACGGATGTCGACGGCCGTGAACTGCTCGACCTATCCATGGGATTTGGTGCGATGCTCGCTGGTCACCTCAATCCGACCGTCGTCGAAGAGATCAAATCGACTCTCGAGGTTGGCACCCTTTTCGTGACGCCATCGCCGACTGCTCGCGATGCCGCGCAGCGCATTTGCCGCCGCTTCAGCATCGATCAGGTTCGGTTCACGAACTCAGGCACTGAAGCCACGATGTACGCGGTTCGCACCGCGCGTGCCGTCAGCGGTCGACTCGACATCGTCAAGGTCGAAGGCGGCTACCACGGTAGTTACGACCCACTCATGGTCTCTGCCAAGCCTTCACTCGACGCTGCTGGCGATGCGAACAATCCCAACGCGGTTCATCCAGATGGAACCGTGTCAGGCAACGTCCACGTCGTGCCGTACAACAATCTCGAGTCACTCGAGCGGGTCTTCAAGGCACACGCCGACTCGATTGCATGCTTCATCGTGGAGCCTGTGCTTGAGAACATCGGAATCGTGTTGCCTGATGAGGGTTACCTCGAAGGCGTGCGCGCATTGTGCGATCAGTACGGCATCATCTTGATTTTCGATGAGGTCAAGACCGGTCTTACGGCAGGTGTGCAGGGTGCTGCCCAGCGTCTGTCCGTCACACCTGACCTGATTTGCCTCGCTAAATCAATCGGCGGAGGCGTGCCTCTGGCTGCCTTCGGCGGCAAGAAGCAGTACATGGACGCTGTCACCGATGGCCGTATGGCCCATTTCGGCACCTTCAACGGCAACCCACTGGCGATGGCCGGGGTTCGCGCAATCGACAAGATCTGCACAGACGAAACCTTGGGTCGCGCTGAAGAGCTCAACATGAATGCTCTGAAGGAAATCACTGGCCTGATCGAGGAATACGAGCTGCCGGCGCACACCGTGGGCTTCGGCATCAAGGGCTGCGTTACCTGGTCGTCTTCGCCAGTTCGCAACTACCGCGACTACAAGGCAACGGACTTCCATGTGGCCGAATTGTCGTGGTTGTGGTCACTGAATCGTGGCATCATCACGCCGCCCGGACTCGACGAGCAATGGCTCGTTAGTCTTGCCCACAGCGAACGAGAAATGAATCTCCTCGTGGAAGATTTCCGAGAACTCGCGCAGGCATTGCGCGCATAGTTTTCGGTTGGGGATATGCCGAAGGGCTCGCGAAAGCGGGCCCTTCGGTCTTTTCTATGCCAATTGAGTTCGCAGTTCTTCCAACGACTGAACCGGGAGATTGCACACGAAGTTCTCGCAAACATACGCAGTCGCTTCGCCGTTGATCATCTGTCGGCTGTTGAGCAAAGGCAGCGACTGATCCATTCCAACCACGAACACCGTGCTTGGTTGTGAATTCACAACGACTTCACGTCTCATCGCCTTCAGGACCGCGTCACTGACGTCGCCAACAAGTGCGACCTCTTGAGGTGCGGCAAGCAGTCTTGCTGCGGCGGCGAGACCGGTGCCGGTGACTCGAGGGTGGCGCGCCATGGGTCCGACAACTCTCAGAAGCACCTCAGCTCTATCGCGCCACACAGCCTCGCCGGAGAGCGCAGCGAACTGGAGCATTGCTTCCGCTGCCATGAACCAGCCTGAAGGTTCGACTCCATCTTGTGGTTGTTTCAAACGTGCAATCAAATCGTTTGCGGCCCGCGCCTCAAAGAGCGTGCCATCTGCATCTGCGAACTCACTGATGATCGACTCGAGCAGACGCTCGCTGGCGAGGTACAAATCCGTGCGACCCGTGACCTGATGAAGTGTGAGCAACCCATAAGCCAGGTGACTCAAGTCGTCGAGAACTGCACTGGCATCACTGACGACGCCATCGAGCGACGCGCGCAGCAGATTTCCATCTGAATCGAGATGGCGCGACAAGATGAAGTCGGCCGCTGCGGTTGCTGCATCAATCAATTCTTCGCGTTCGAGAATGACGCCGGCCTTTGCCAACGCGGCAATCGCGAGTCCATTCCAGGACGTAATGACTTTGTCATCGCGCTCTGGACGAATACGGCCTGCGCGAACCTCGAACAAGCGCTGCCGCCATGACGCGAACTCGGCTTCATCTTCTGGATCGACAAGCAGCTGCAGGGTAGAGAGCCCGTGCTCAAACGTGCCATCGCTACTCACGTTGAACATGACCGCAGCAGCCATCGCGTCGTCACCGAAAGTCTCGCGGAACTCTTCTTGTGACCAGACATAGAACTTGCCTTCGACGCCTTCTGAATC
>JBDLPZ010000024.1:0-3080 GCA_039800825.1 Actinomycetota bacterium | reverse complement strand
CGATACTTTTCTGGAAGGGTGACTATGCCTAATCTCGGCGGTCCAGAGCTCTTGCTCATTCTCGTTGTTCTGCTGCTCATTTTCGGCGGCAAGAAGTTGCCTGATCTGGCTAAGGGCCTCGGCCAGTCACTCAACATCTTCAAGTCTGAACTCAAGAAGTCAGACAAAGACAACGATTCTTCATCTGACAAATAGCATCCATGGCCAAGTCAGCTGACGGCGCAATGCCGCTAGTCGAGCATCTGCGCGAATTGCGGACTCGACTGGTCATTTCCGTCATCGCCATCTCGGTAGCTTTCGTTCCGGCATGGAACTACTACCCGCAGATTTTTGATTACCTCAAACTGCCGCTGGATGGTTTGTTGTCTGACTCGGTGCAATTGCAGCTTTCCAACATCACTGACCCGTTCACTCTCCAGATCCAGGTGTCACTCGTGACGGCGTTGGTCGCGACGTCACCCCTGTGGCTGTTTCAGATCTGGCGATTCGTTACCCCAGGCCTGCACTCGAACGAGAAGCGGTGGGCTTACTTCTTCCTCCTGACCGCGACGCCGTTGGCTTTTCTTGGCGCAGCCATGGCGTACTGGACGCTGCCAGTGAGCCTTCAGTTGCTCATTGGTTTCACTCCGGACAGCGTGACCAATCTCATCGCCGTCGACAAGTACTTCGAGTTCGTATTCCGCATGGTTCTCGTGTTTGCCGTCGGTTTCCTGAGCCCTTTGTTCTTTGTCTTGCTCAACTTCGCCGATCTGCTCGCCGCAGCAACCATTCGGTCCTGGTGGCGAATCGTCGTCATGGTGGTGCTTGTATTCGCAGCCGTAGCAACCCCCACGGGCGACCCAGTGACAATGACTCTCGTTGCCTCGCCGATTTTGGTCCTGATGGTGCTTGCTTGGGCCGTTGCTGCAGTGAATGATTGGCGACGTCGCAGGTCAGACCGCCTCGACGAAGCCACCGAACCGGACTTCTAGGGGACCACGTGACCGTCGCTTTGATGATGAACATGAAGGCAGGCGTCGGTCGCACCCAGCGTCTCGCCGCATACGTATTTGAGCAGTTCAACGCCAATGGCATTCCATTTGAGCATGTCACAGGCAATAGCGCAGCAGAGGCCATTGAGAATGTCTCCAAGCGCGCTCACGAGTTTTCGGCCGTCGTATCTGTCGGCGGAGATGGCTCAGTCCACACTGCAGCGCAGGTTGCCCACCGTCACGGACTGCCGCTCGGCATCATTGCCTCTGGCTCGGGTGATGACGTTGCGCGTGCGGTCGGTTTGCCACACGGCCGCAATTACGAGGCCACACAGCGAGCCGTGGATCACTTCGTTGCGGCATGGAAAGCCGGCGACAAGCGCCCGATCGATGGCCTCGTGGTCAAGCCTGCAGCTGGCGGTCAACGCCTCGTACTCGCGGTCATCTCGTTCGGCTTCGACTCTCGGGTGAGTACGCGCTCCGCGCGTATGACCTACCTCAAGGGCACTTTCCGGTACATCGCTGGCATGCTCGTCACTCTGGCGAAGTTTTCACCGATCAAGTACGAAGCCGTCATCGACGGCGAGACCAAGAACTTCTCAGCAATGCTCGTAGCGATGGGCAATGGGTCGATGTTCGGCGGCGGCATGATGGTGTGTCCGTCCGCCGTTCCCAATGACGGCGAAATGGATCTTTGCGTCGTCAACGAGATCAGCGTCCCGAGCTTGCTTGCCATTTTCCCTAAAGTCTTCAAGGGCACGCACGTGCATCATCCAAAGGTCGATACGCTCAGGGCGCGTGAAATTTGGATCAAAGCTCCAGGCGAACAGATCTGGGGCGATGGCGAATTCATCGGCGAGCACGAGTTTCACGCAGTGTGCCAGCCAGGCGCAGTGGAGATTTACGGAGTTCGATTGCCATGACGAGTCACGCTGAGCGCTACGAAGCGGCTCGGCTGCGTCATCAAGAAAGCAAGTCAGTACTGGCTGCATTCAGAGCAGCCAAAGAGTTCGACCTAGACACTTTTCAGCTAGACGCGTGCCGCGCGCTTGAGTCGGGTAGGGGAGTGCTAGTCGCCGCTCCCACTGGAGCTGGCAAAACGATTGTCGGCGAATTCGCAATTCATCTCGCGCGCCACCAAATGGGCAAGGCGTTCTACACCACACCCATCAAGGCGCTCTCCAATCAGAAGTTCAATGAACTGGTCGACGTCTACGGCGTTGATGAAGTCGGTCTCCTGACAGGCGATCTGAGTATCAACTCCGAAGCCAGCATCATCGTCATGACCACCGAAGTCTTACGCAACATGCTGTACGTCGGCTCCAAGACGTTGCTAGGGCTCAAACACGTAGTCATGGACGAGGTTCACTACCTCGCGGACCGCTCCCGTGGTGCCGTCTGGGAAGAAGTCATTCTTCATTTGCCAGAGTCGGTACTGGTTACCGCACTCAGCGCGACGGTGAGCAACGCTGAGGAGTTTGGCGCCTGGCTCAGCGACGTTCGCGGCGATACGGCCGTCATTGTCGAAGAGCATCGACCCGTGCCACTGTGGCAGTTGGTCGCCGCTGACCAGAGGCTTCATGACTTGTTCGTCGACGAAGAAGGTCGCAAGCTCAATCCGGAGTTGCTCCGACTGCAACGTGATGAGCAGCGCAACGACAAAGGCGGACACAGATCAGGTAGTCGCGGTCGTTCTCGCGGTCGCGGCTTCTCGCGGCATACGCCTCGACGCGATGAGCTGATTCGACAGCTTCAACGTGGTGGCCTGCTGCCTTCAATCTTTTTCGTTTTCAGTCGTAAAGGCTGTGATCAGGCCGTCGACGAATGCATGCGACAGGGTCTGAACCTCACGTCAGCTGAAGAACGTGACATCATCAATCGAGTCATTGATAACGGCGTCGCTGACTTACCCGCTGAAGACTTGGCTGCACTTGATTTTCCTGCGTGGCAACATGCACTCGAAAGAGGAGTGGCAGCTCACCACGCTGGGCTGATTCCACGATTCAAGGAGATCGTCGAGAATCTCTTCCAACAAGGGCTGATCAAGGTCGTGTTCGCCACGGAGACGCTCGCACTCGGCATCAACATGCCGGCCAAGTCTGTGGTCAT
>JBDLPZ010000023.1:0-7118 GCA_039800825.1 Actinomycetota bacterium | reverse complement strand
CTACCATTTGCACATATGTGCAGGAGACTAGATGACTAACACGATTCAGCAATTGGTGGCTTACTCCGGCCAAGATTTGAGTGCGAACGCGGAAACCGCGCGAACAACTCTTGAAGGCATGTGGGCCGTTCGACTTTTCGAAGAGGGTGTCGACTCGCTGTTTGCGCGCGGTCTGATGCACGGCACGATGCACCTCTCGATCGGCCAAGAGGCCAGCGCCATCGGCGCGAGTGCAGCGCTTCGCCAGTCAGACTTCATCACCTCTACCCACCGCGGTCATGGTCACTGCATCGGCAAGGGCGCAGACCTCACTCGCATGATGGCCGAACTCCTCGCTAAGCAGACCGGCTACTGCCGCGGTCGTGGCGGCTCGATGCACATCGCCGATGCAGCTACCGGCAATCTCGGCGCGAACGGCATCGTCGCTGGCGGTATTCCAATCGCCGCAGGTGCAGCACTCGCACAGAAGATGCAGGGCAAAGACAACGTTGTGATGTGCTTCTTCGGTGATGGCGCAACCAACGAAGGCGCGTTCCACGAAGCAGTCAACCTCGCAGCCATCTGGCAGCTTCCAGTTGTGTTTGTGTGCGAAAACAACAAGTACGGCATGTCGTTCTCAACCGAGAAGTCGATGCACGTCGAACACGTCGCTGATCGCGCTGCTGCCTACGGCATCCCTGGCGTGACTGTCGAAGGCAACGACGCTGATGCGATGTACCACGCCTGCCAGGAAGCAGTTGATCGGGCGCGCAGCGGCAACGGCCCGACCCTCGTCGAGTCCATCACGTACCGCTGGAAGGGTCACTCCAAGAGCGACAAGAACCTTTACCGAACCAAAGAAGAAATTGAAGAGTGGCGCGCGAAAGATCCGATTGTGCAGTTTGAAAACAAGGTAATCGAACGCGGTGTGCTTAACCGCGAAGAAGTTGAAGGCATTGCAGCCGCAGTGCGCGACAAGATTCGTGTCGCGATTCAAGAAGCAACTCAAGCGCCTGATTCAGATCCAGCCGAACTTCTTTCTTCAGTTTTCCGGGCGGTGCAGGCATGAGCGATCGCATCATCACTTACTCAGAAGCAATCCGCGAAGCCATCGGTCAAGCGATGGAAGCTGACCCAAGCGTCTTCATGCTTGGTGAAGACATCGGTGTCTACGGTGGCGCTTTCGGCGTCAGCGGTGACCTCTACCACCGCTTCGGCGCAGAGCGAATCCGCGATACCCCGATTTCTGAACTCGGCATCGTCGGTGCAGCAGTCGGTGCAGCACTCGTTGGTATGAAGCCCATCGTCGAGATTCAGTTCTCTGACTTCACCGCTCAGGCAATGGACCAGATCGTCAACCAAGCAGCGAAGATTCACTTCATGCTCGGTGGCGAACTGAGCGTTCCGATGGTGCTGCGCGCACCTCTCGGCTCTGGCACCGGCGCAGCGGCACAGCACTCGCAGAGCCTCGAAGCCTGGTTTGCACACGTGCCGGGTCTCAAGGTCGTCATGCCTGCAACTGCACAGGATGCGAAGGGCCTCCTGCTCTCAGCAATCGATGATCCAAATCCAGTCATCGTTCTCGAGCACAAGCTCCTCTACAAGACCTCGGGCCCAGTAACCGAAGAGGCGATTCGCACTCCAATCGGTGTCAGCCATGTCGCGAAGCACGGCAAGGACGCAGTCATCGTCGCCACCGGCGTCATGGTTTCGCGTTCGCTCGAGGCCGCAGCGATTCTCGCTGAAAAGGGAATCGACATCGCCGTCATTGACGTGCGCACGCTGAGCCCACTCGACATGGGTCCGATCGAGGATGCAGTGCGTGCCACCGGTCGAGTTCTCCTCGTTCAGGAAGCACCAAAGCACGTCGGCTTTATGGCAGAAGTTTCAGCACGTCTAGCCGAAAGCCGCAGCCTCTACTACCTTGAAGCACCAATTAAGCGCTTGGCTGGTTTGGATATCCCAATTCCTTACGCACCACAGCTCGAGCGCTCAGTTGTTCCTCAAATCGACAACATCGTCAGTGCTGTCGAAGATCTGATGCGGGAGCCATAAGCCATGCCTCAAGTTGCGATCGTGATGCCAAAGATGTCGATGACGATGACGGAAGGCGAGCTTCTCGCCTGGCATGTCAAAGTCGGCGATGTCATCAACGCTGGCGATGTCGTGTGCGAAGTCGCTACCGACAAAATCGACATGGAAGTCGAAGCCACTGCTAGCGGAACTGTCGTGTCGCTGCATGGTGAGCCAGGCGATGTCATGGACGTCGGCACTCCTCTCATCATGGTTGATGCCGAGTCAGACGATTTGCTCGCCGGCATTTTCGATGCGCCTGCCGCACCTCCAGCAAACGAGGCTGTGGCAGAAGTAGCTGTGCCTGCAGCAGCCCCAGCAACCGTCGACGTTCCTGTCGCCGAAGTTGCAGCACCAGTCGTCACAAATGACAAGGTGCTCGCAACACCAAAGGCCAAAGCCACTGCCCAAGAACTCAACGTCGACATCACTCGCGCAGTGCCAACGGGTACCGATGGCGTCGTGACGACTCCTGATGTTTTGAAGCTCGCTGCGTCGGCATCGAAGGAAGAGCGCAGTCTCGAGAAGCGATTGAAGACTCGTCTCGCAATCGCTCGTGCAATCGAGGCATCGTCAGATATTCCTGCGTTCTCGATGACCTTCAACATGAAGATCTCTGGCCGACCAATCACCGATGCAGCACAGCGCACTGTCGACTACGCCATCGCATGGGGCCGCGCACTTCGCGCTTTCCCAGAGCTGCACGCCAACTGGAATGCCGGCGCTCCAGAGTCGTTCGACTCCGTACGTTTGGCAGTCAGCGTCATGGCGGCACACGGCGTTGTGACCCCGGTGGTTGAAATTCCAGTTGAAATTGCTGGTGATTTCACTGCTCGCCTCGCAGCGATTGTTGCCGATGCAGGTCGCGGTCACATCGCACTCGAGAATCTCAAGTCCAGCACGTCTGGATTTGCTGAGCTCGGCGCGTGGCCAGTCACCGCAGCTTCTGGGATTTTGATTCGACCACAGTCGACATCGATTGCAGTCGGACTCGCACATGTGACCGGCGACCACGAGTACCACTTGCCATTCACCATCACGGCAGATCACCGTCTCTCTGACCCAGCTGACGTTGCTTTGCTTGCAACCGAGTTCGCTCGCGAACTCAACCGATAAGAGCTTTCCTCCTATCCCTTGGTGGCGGGTCACGGTTACCAAATCGTGACCCGCCACTCCCTTAAAAACTCACGTATTTACTTGATTTAACCTGTGAGCGGCAGCACAATTTGCGCAGTTGTTCCAATGTCTGAACGGATGTGACGATGGCGCTCCCCCGGGATCGAGCTTTACTCGTTAAAGCCGCGCGCCTGTACTACGAAGAGGACCTTTCGCAGGACCAAGTAGCCGCCGCCATTGGTGTTAGCCGCTCAAACATCTCTCGAATGCTGACCGATGCGCGCGCTCAGGGCATCGTGCAAATCCGCATCGTCGAGCACGCAATGCGCGACTCGGCTCTCGAATCTCGACTGCTTGAAGTCTTGCCAATCCGCAACATCCGCGTGGCCCGCAGCCTCAACAGCATCGATGACTACGCCTCTGTCGGTGCTCTCGGCGCCGAAGCCCTCAATGACCGCGTCCGCGCCAACAGCACCGTGGCCGTCAGCTGGGGCACGACGCTCCAGTCAATGGTCAACGCTCTCGAGTCTGACTACCTCCCCGGTGTTCACCTCGTACCTCTCGTCGGCGGCATGACCGAACTCTCGAGCGGATCTAACGGCGAGGACCTCATCCGAAGCATGGCTGCCAAGATGGGTGCGAGCTTCTCTGCGATGTTGGCGCCAGTAGTGGTCAGTTCACGCGAAACCCGCGATGCTTTCGTCAACGAACCCAGCATCGCTGAAGTTCTCAAGCAGGCCGCCAACGCCGATATCGCAATTGTCGGAATTGGCTCCAAGCGATCTTCTTCAACAATGGACCTGTTGCACAGCGCTGGATTGCCTGATGAGACGTACGATGCATTGGTGCAAGACATGGCAGGCGACATGGCGGCTCGCATCTTCGATATCGAAGGCAAGCCACTCGATCACGGCTGGTCAGACCGCATCATCGGCGTCGACCTCGATCAGATGCGTCGTATCCCTTACGTCATCGGCATTGCAGCCGGCGCTGGCAAAGCAACTGGCGTCATCGGCGCTGTTCGCGGCGGCTATGTTTCTGAAATCGTTCTTAGCAGCTCTTGTGCACTGGCAATCTTGCGCGCACTCGACTCAGAGTCGGGAGTGAAAGCATCATGATTTCTTATATCGATACTGGCAACGTTGTCACCATCATCATGCTCATCGCAGCGATGTGGCTCGTACAACTCTTCTTAACTTTCAAACAATCAATGCGATTCAACGATGTGCTCAAGCCATTGCGTCAGCAAGGCCGCACAGCAGTGGGCCTCGGTGGCAAGCGCTACCGCGGCGGACGTGCGTTCGTAGCAATCGCAGAACAAGGTGGCACCGTGGTTGATGCGCGAATGATGACTGGCTTCACAGTCTTCGCGCGCCCACAGGAATGCCCCGAACTCAAAGGACTTTCTCTCACCCTTCTAGCCAGTGATGACAACATCCCTGACATGAAGGCCAAGGTTCGAAGTGCAGCCCAGATGGCGGCGGAGACCTTGCTTCGACAGGCTGAAAAGTCTGCCGCTGAGTGAGCGAAAGAAACCGCATAGGACACCTCGCTTATGTGGTATTGCCGGTTACAAGTTGTAACTGTTAGAGCAAATGGAGGGGTGAAATGACAGATACTCTCGCTGTATGGGCTGAAGACTTCATCGGAGTTTTCAGCAAGGGTGGCGAAGTGTTGCTATCACTCATGGGCGGCATCTTGCCGACGCTGGTCGTACTTCTGACCGCCGTCAACGCATTGATCCGTCTCATCGGTGTTGAGAAGATTGAAGGACTTGGTCGCGCAGCAGCTCAGCCTGGTATCCAGTGGTACCCAGTGCGCTACGCAGTGCTTCCTTTCCTCGCGGTCTTCTTCTTGACCAACCCAATGGCCTACACAATGGGCCGTTTCTTGCCAGAGCGTTTCAAGCCAGCGTTTTACGACGCAGCTGTTTCGTTCGTGCATCCAATCCTCGGCATCTTCCCACATGCCAACCCAGGCGAACTTTTCGTGTACACCGGCATCGCAGCTGGCATCACGACGCTTGGTTACGGTCTCGGTGACCTCGCAGTCCGTTACCTCTTGGTCGGCCTCGTTGTCATCTTCATCCGTGGCATCGTTACCGAAGCAATCACCAAGGTCATGATCGCTCGTAAGGAGAATGCATAAACATGGACGCTCTCAATGCATTGCTAGTCAAGATTGGCCGCTCAGTCGGTGGTGTCGTTGGCACCCTGTACCAGGCAGGTCGCGACAGCGTTGACACTGTTATCCGCAACGTCATTCCATTCATGGCGTTCATCTCCTTCATCATCGGTCTGATTCTCACCACCGGTGTTGGTACCTTGATCGCAAACGGCATCTCTAGCTCAGCTTCATCGCTCGGCGGTTTGCTGCTCGTTTCGGTCGTCTGCGCAATCCCAGTTCTGTCTCCACTGCTTGGACCAGGCGCTGTTATTGCTCAGATCGTCGGTACCCTGCTCGGCGTCGAAATTGGCAAGGGCACGATCCCTGCTCAGTACGCACTCCCAGCACTCTTCGCAATCAACCCACAGGTCGGTTGCGACTTCATCCCAGTTGGTCTTGCACTCGGCGAAGCTGAGCCAGAGACCGTTGAAGTTGGCGTTCCTGCAGTTCTGTTCTCACGTTTGGTGACCGGTCCACTTTCAGTGGTTATCGCTTACCTCGCGAGCTTCGGCCTGTACAGCAGCTCTAACTAAATACTGAGGTGGGGCTGAGTCATTCGTTTGGCTCAGCCCCACTCTTTTTCCCAAAAACCATCACAACGAGAAAGGCACTAAGCAATGGCTGAGTACAAGGCAGTGCGAATTGAAAAGGGCAAGGGCGGCTGGGGCGGACCTCTCGTCGTAAAGCCAACTGACGAACGTCCACTGGTTTACTGCGTTACCGGCGGTGGCATTCACCCAGTAGCACAGCACATCGCTGACCTCACTGGCGGCGAACCATTCGACGGCTTCAAGAGCAGCGCTCCATTCGAGAAGATTGCAGTTGCAGTTATCGACTGTGGTGGCACCGCCCGCGTTGGCGTCTACCCAATGAAGAAGGTTCTGACCGTTGACATCCACGCAACCAGCCCAGCTGGTCCACTTGCGATGTTCATCAAAGAAGACCTCTTCGTTTCTGGTGTGAAGCCAGAGAACGTCACTTTGATCGATTAATAAGGCAATGACTCAAACAATTTACGAAACTCAGGTGACGGCACTTGGCGACCTGGTACCGACTTTCCGCGAAGCTGGAATGTTGGTTTTCTTTGGCGCCAATGCCCCTGAGGAACTGCACGAATTTTGCATTTTGCACGAAGTAACACACCAAGAAGATGCTCTACGCGCCGGCGACGTCGTCACTATCGGTGACACTTCCATGACGGTGCTGGCCGTAGGCGATGTCGCTAGCGACAACTTGATGAACCTTGGTCACCTCAATCTCAAGGCCAATGGTTTGACCACCGCAGAACTGCCTGGCGATGTGAACATCGCTGAGCAGGAACTTCCAGAAGTTTCTGTCGGAACCAAGATCACAATTACCAGGAGCGCATAGTTATGGAATACCGCAGCCGCTTAGAAGAGCTCGCACAGAAACAAGGTCGTAAGAGCCGCTTGGCTCTCGTCGGCGCAGGCCAGATGGGTCGCGGTTTCGCGAACCAGTCACAGAGCATGGGCGGCATCGTTGTCGCTGTCATCGCCGATGTGGATCCAGCTCGTATCGAGCAGGCTTACACCGACCTCGGTCTAGGTACCCCAGTCATCTCTGATGACGTTGCAGTGTTGAACGAAGCGATCGCAGCTGGCACCCCAACCGGTACCACCAACGCATTCATCGTTGCGCAATTGAACGTCGATGTCGTTGTTGAAGCAACCGGCGTGCCTGAGGTTGGTGCTCGTGTGACGAGCGCATGCCTCAATGCAAAGAAGCATGTCGCCGTGCTTAACGTCGAGATGGACGTCACGATT
>JBDLPZ010000022.1:0-23755 GCA_039800825.1 Actinomycetota bacterium | reverse complement strand
AGCAGGTCTTCGGCTCACTCTTGCCCGGTCCGATTTGGAAAGAGTCGATGCTCGCGGCACTCGCCAAGACGCCGCGCTCCACATGGAAGTTGTGGCTCTACGACTGGACCAAGCGCTCGTCCAACACTTGCTACATCGACCCAACTGCCGTGCCTGATCCAGGCACTGGTGGCGTGCCATGCAGCACGGGCGGACCGAGCTCGACGCCGAGCGCAACTCCGACGCCGACGGTCAGTGACCCAGCGGCTGGCCCGACTGCGAGCGGATCGGCGACCGCATCTGCGACCGAAAGTCCTAGTGCATCAACGTCAGGGCCTTAAGTAATATCGCTCGCATCGGGGTGTGGCGCAGCTTGGTAGCGCGCTTCGTTCGGGACGAAGAGGCCGTGGGTTCAAATCCCGCTACCCCGACCATGCGCAGTGAACTCGGCCGTCAGGTCGGGTTCATTGTGCATTTACGGGGACTGGGGATTTGGGAGGAGCGACCGCTCGTCGGTCGCGACGGTTCCCGCTACCGCGACCACTGCTTTTTTCGCGAACCTGTACGTCTACAGAGGCTGAGAGACTCTCTAGACGTACAGGTTGCGCTAATCGATGGCGCGCAGCGTCAAGAGTGACGCTTCAGGACGGCATGCGAATCGCACTGGTGTGTAGGGGTTCGTGCCGAGACCCGCACTCACATGCATCCATGCATCGCCGTGACGGTGCACGCCTTTAGCTCGCTTCAAGTCCAAATCGCAGTTAGTTGTCAGCGCACCAACAAACGGCAAGCACAGCTGACCACCATGAGTGTGGCCCGCAAGAATCAACGGCAAGGAGTCGGCGACCATCGCATCGAGCACACGCAGGTACGGTGCATGCGTCACCCCAATGCCGACATGACCATAAGCGACAGCACCGGCGACCGTCGAATAGTCGTCCAGCACCAGATGCGGATCATCAACACCACGAAACTCGAGTGGCACGTCATTAATCGTCATCGTCGCACGACGATGCGTCAGATCAACCCAACCGCGTGCGCTCAATCCGTCGCGCAAATCTCGCCACGGCAAGTCCGGTCCATGAATGCGGCGACCCGAGTCGGGGAACAGATAGCGCGCAGGGTTCTTGATCTTCGGGCCGAAATAATCGTTCGACCCGAATACGAAAACGCCCGGGAATCGACTCAGCGGCTCAAGCGCGTCGAGAACGACAGGCACGGCCCGCATATGCGCAAGGAAATCGCCCGTCACCACGACGAGGTCAGGCTCGAGAGCCGCAAGGTCGCGCAACCACTGCTGTTTCTTGCGTTGCGGCGGCGTCATATGCAGATCGCTTAAGTGCAGGACGCGGATATCGCGAGCACCGACCGGCAGCACCGGCATCGAAAACTCTCGTAACGTGTACGCGCGGGCCTCATAGCCAGCGCTGTATGCGAGACCGCCGACTGCTGTTGCGGCCACACCTGTGACCCAAGTCCCGAGCGGCTCCATGGGCATATCGTGGCAGGATTGCGCGCATGAGCGAACTTAAAGCCACATTGCATGCAGATTTGACCGCCGCGACGAAGGCTGCCGACAAGGTAACCCTCGGCACGCTGCGCATGGCGCTGGCCGCTATTACGACTGAAGAAGTCTCCGGCAAGGAAGCTCGCGAGCTGAGTGACGCTGAAGTCATCGCCGTTCTAGGCAAGGAAGCCAAGAAGCGCCGCGAGTCCATCGAGGCATACACGTCAGCGAACCGCGCGGATCTCGCCGACGTCGAGGCCGCTGAACTCGCTGTGTTGGAAAAGTACCTGCCTGCAGCATTGAGCGAAGCTGAAGTCGCCGACATCATCTCTAAGGCCGTCGCTGAAGCGACCGCATCAGGTCTCGAAGGCATGAAGGCCATGGGCGCCGTCATGAAGATCGTGACCCCGCAGGTCACAGGTCGCGCAGATGGTGGCGCAGTCGCCGCAGCCGTCAAGCAAGCCCTCGGCGCATAGTCACGCTATGAACTCTGAAGTTCTCTGGCGTCACCGCCAAACGAATCCCGTAATGCAGTGGGGCGTCACCGCCGCCATGGGCGTGCTCACGATGGTGATCATCGCAACGAACCAATACGCGCGGCCCGAAAAGCAGATGCACGGCAACGACGTCGTGTGGTTCACCGCCATGATGATTTTCGTCGTTGCACTCGTGACGCAGTTCAGCACGTTGATTACTGAAGTGCGGCGTGACGGTTTTCATTTGCAGTTCGGTGTGACCGGCTTCATTCATCGCACCATCGATTGGAACAACGTCGCCAAAGTTGAACTCATCATGGTCCGCCCAACGGAGTGGGGCGGCTGGGGTTATCGCTGGGTTCCATGGCGCAAAGGCACCGCAGCTGTACTGCGCAAAGGCCCAGGGCTTAAATTCGAATTCGGCAACGGCAAAGTATTTGTCGTCACCATTGATGATGCCGAAAACGCACTGGCGGCAATCCGTCGCGTCATGGACGAACTGCCGCCAGCGTAAGCGGTTGGCTGTTTAGGCCTTCAGGTCTGCAACAACCAGTTCAGCAATCTGTACTGCATTGAGGGCTGCACCCTTGCGCAGGTTGTCGTTGCTGATAAACATCGCAAGACCCTTGCCTTCATCGACTGACTGGTCGGCGCGAACGCGACCGACGAACGAAGGATCCTGGCCAGCTGCCTCGAGTGGAGTCGGTACATCAACAACCGCAACGCCTGGAGCATCTGCGAGCAGGGCGAGTGCCTGTTCGACTGAAATCGCGCGGTCGAACTCTGCATTGATGGAGAGCGAGTGGCCGGTGAACACAGGCACGCGCACGCAGGTGCCCGAGACCTTGAGTTCTGGAATGCCGAGAATCTTGCGCGACTCATTGCGCAGCTTCTGCTCTTCGTCGGTCTCGAGTGAACCATCGCCAGCAATTGAGCCAGCGAGTGGGATGACGTCGAAAGCGATGTTGGCGACGTACTTCTGTGGTGCAGGGAAGTTGACCGCGCTGCCATCGTGAGCGAGAGCGGCGATGTCCTGAGTGACTGCTCCGCGAACCTGCGTCTCAAGTTCCTGCACACCAGCGAGGCCCGAGCCGGACACTGCCTGGTACGACGAAACGACGAGTCGCTTTAGACCAGCAGCCTCGTGCAGCGGACGCAACACTGGCATCGCTGCCATCGTGGTGCAGTTGGGGTTAGCGATGATGCCCTTCGATGCCAGCTTGATGGCTTCTGGGTTTACTTCACTGACGACGAGTGGAACTTCGGGATCCATGCGCCAAGCAGATGAGTTGTCGATGACGATTGCGCCGGCTGCCGCGTACTTCGGTGCGAGCGCCTTCGAGGTGCTGCCACCTGCAGAGAACAGCGCGATGTCGATGCCCGCGAGATCAGCGGTCTCGGCGTCTTCAACGACGATGTTCTCGCCACGGAATGGAAGGGTTGAGCCAGCGCTACGCGCCGATGCGAAGAAGCGAACCTGGTCAGCTGGGAAATTGCGCTGTGCGAGCAAGTCGCGCATAACGCCGCCGACCTGACCGGTCGCGCCAACGACTGCAACAGTGATTTTCTTTGACATAGATCTACCTATCGTCCCGTGCCGCCGTAGACGACTGCTTCGTTGTCTGAATCATCAAGACCGAATGCGGTGTGAACAGCGCGCACTGCCTTGTCGAGGTCTTCGCCATGGACGACGACCGAGATGCGGATCTCAGAAGTCGTGATCATTTCGATGTTGACGTTTGATTCTGCGAGTGCTGCGAACAACGTCGCAGAAACACCAGGGTGCGAACGCATGCCCGCGCCGATGAGCGAGAGCTTGCCGATGCTGTCATCGAACAGCACCTTCTGGAAGCCGATTTCCTTTTCAACGCGCTGCAAAGCCGCAGTCGCGGTCGGACCTTCAGCAGTCGGCAGCGTGAACGAAATGTCGGTGAGACCAGTGGCTGCTGCAGAAACGTTCTGAACAATCATGTCGATGTTGATGTGTGCATCGGCGATGGTCTGGAAGATGGCTGCTGCAACACCTGGACGGTCAGGAACGCCGACAACGGTGATCTTGGCTTCGCTACGGTCGTGTGCAACGCCAGCGATGATTGGTTGTTCCATGTCGTCTCCTACAGGACGGTCTTTGATGACCCAGGTTCCGGTTTTGTTTGAAAATGATGAGCGGACGTGAATAGGCAAGTCGTAGCGACGTGCGTATTCGACGCAACGAAGATGCAGCACCTTGGCGCCGCTGGCTGCCATTTCGAGCATTTCTTCGTACGTGATTGATGAAAGCTGCTTTGCGTTCGGCACGACGCGTGGGTCGGCCGAGAAGACGCCGTCGACGTCGGTGTAGATCTCGCAGACGTCTGCGTCGAGGGCGGCGGCGAGTGCGACCGCAGTCGTATCCGAGCCACCGCGACCGAGAGTCGTGATGTCCTTCGAGTCCTGCGAGACGCCCTGGAAGCCGGCGACGATGGCGATGGCGCCTTCGTTGATGGCATCGCGGATGCGGCCCGGCGTGACGTCGATGATGCGGGCGCGACCGTGCTCAGAGTCGGTGATCACACCGGCCTGTGAGCCAGTGAACGAACGAGCTTCGTGACCGAGCTGGCCGACGGCCATCGCGACGAGTGCCATCGAGATGCGCTCACCCGCGGTGAGGAGCATGTCGAGTTCGCGCGGTGCGGGCAGTGGCGAGACCTGGTTAGCCAGATCGATGAGTTCGTCGGTGGTGTCACCCATTGCGGACACCACGACGACGACCTGATTGCCAGCGCGCTTGGTGTCGACGATTCGCTGCGCCACTCGTTTAATCGAGACGGCGTCAGCGACTGAAGAGCCACCGTACTTCTGGACGACGAGTCCCATCTTTCAACCTTTCGGGAGGCATTCCGCGGGCGGAATGTCTTCAACGTTGGCTGAAGTCTGGCGGCTCAAAAAGCCCTTCGTCAGTGGTGTTCATAATGTGAGACGCTCACACATCTCAGCATTTGAGAATTAACCCTCGTTAAGCGACCTGCGACCAGAAAAAGCTCGTCCGATCGACACTTCATCGGCCCACTCAAGGTCGCCGCCCATCTGAAGTCCGGTCGCAATGCGGGTGACCTTGATGCCCAGCGGGCTGAGCTGACGAGCGAGGTACGTCGCGGTGGCCTCGCCTTCCATGTTGGGGTCGGTGGCGAGGATGACTTCTTGGATCGTCGCATCCTGCAGACGCGTGATGAGTTCCTTGATCCGGAGGTTGGCCGGGCCGACGTTTTCGAGCGGATTAATCGCGCCGCCGAGCACGTGATACCGGCCGCGGAACTCGCGAGAGCGTTCGATGGCGACGACGTCCTTGGCTTCTTCGACGACACAGATGACAGTGTCATCGCGACGCGGATCACGGCACACACGGCAGCGCTCTTCTTCAGACACATTGCCACAGAGGTCGCAGTACTTAACGCGAACCTTCACTTCTTCAAGAAGCTGTGCGAGCCGGCGGATGTCGGTGGCATCCGTCTGCAAAATATGAAAAGCCAAACGCTGAGCTGACTTCGGGCCAATGCCTGGCAGCCGACCAAGTTCGTCGATGAGATCCTGAACTACGCCTTCGTACACAGGATTTACTTCGACTTCTCTTCGTATTCGTCGATGACGTGCGCGCCGAGCATTTCAGCAAGCAACTCTGCGCCACTCGCCGACGTCGACACAGGATCGTCATCGCTCGGAATGTCTTCCTCAGGTGCGACGGCAGGCTGCGCCACTTCTGCCGCAACTTCTTCAATGATTCGACGTGGTTCGAAAGCTGGTGCTTCGTCTTCTTCGACTTCGGCCTCGACGTGCTGCGCAACCGCAACAGGCTGTGGCGTCATCGACGCGGCAGGCGCGCTGTCGTCTGGGATGACGAGCGATGCATCGTGAGTGAAAACAACCTTGAAGCTGCGGCCCATGACTTGGTTTGCAGCCTGCGCAAACACTGCATCGAAGCTGCGCGATTTAGCCATGTTGAAAGGACCCATGTTGTCGAAAGCGATCGTCAGTTCTGACGGCGTCGCTGCGACTGGCCATCCTGACTGTGCGCTCATCCATGCGAGACGTCCACCAGTAGGCAGCGTCTTGATGAGTTCAACGGCTGCCGGCCACAAAGCCTGAATCGCAGCCATATCTACCTGTTCTGGCGCAGGTGGCGTGGTCGCTTCAATGACCCTTTCGACGACTGCTTCAGCTACTGAATTAGCGACAGCAGCTGCAACTTCAACAACTGAAACCTGCACTGGTTCTGGCTGTGCGGCTGGGGCGGCTGGGGCTGCCGCCTCAACAACCGGGGCAGGCGCAGGCGCAGCTGATGCAGTCGCTGGCGCAACGTCAGACAGACGTTGCGGTGGTGCTGCTCGCGTCGGTGTCGGAGCAGCAGGCGTCGTTACCGATCCAACAGCAGCGACAGTGAAGTCGCCCTGTGCGATCTTTCGCTCGAGACCTTCGAGTCGTGCAGCAAGTGACGATGCATCAGCTTCGGAATTAACCAGCAATCGCGCAGCCAACAACTCCAAATGCAAACGCGGCGCGGTCGCACCACGCAACGCACTCAAACCATCGCTCACGAGATCGGCGGCGCGACTGAGTTCAGCAATGCCCATCGCTTCGGCCTGGTCAGCAAGCACAGCAAGACGATCCGCAGGCTGATGAATCAAGCCGTGCGTCGCAGCATCTGGCGCAGCCTTAAGAACAATCAAATCGCGCAAACGCTCAAGCAAATCGGTAGCGAATCGGCGTGGGTCGTGACCGGCGCGAACAACGTCGTCGATGACACGGAAAACCGTGCCGCCTTCTTTGTTCGCGAGTGCGCCGAGAATTTCGTCGAGCAATGAATCCGCGGTGTAACCAAGCTGCTTAACGGCATCTTCATACGTGATACCCGCATCGCCAGCACCGCCGACAAGCTGTCCGAGCACACTGAGTGCGTCGCGAACACTGCCCGCTCCGGACTTGGCAGCCAGTGCCAAAGCCGCAGGATCTGCAGCAACACCTTCGGCCTCGCACACGCGCGCGAGATGCTCCTGCAAAACAGAAGTCGGCACGAGACGGAATGGGTAGTGATGCGTGCGCGAGCGAATCGTGCCGAGAAGCTTCTCCGGCTCAGTCGTCGCGAAAACAAAACGCAAATGTGCTGGCGGCTCTTCGACCAACTTGAGCAGTGCGTTGGCGGCCTCAGTCGTCAGCTGATGGGCCTCATCGATGATGTAGATGCGGTAGCGCGAACCAGCCGGCGCGTACATCGCCTGCTCGCGAAGTTCACGCGCCTGATCGATGCCGCGGTTTGATGCGGCATCAAGCTCGATGACATCGAGTGAGCCAGGACCGTTCGGCGCGAGGTCGATGCACGATGGGCACACGCCACACGGCTCAGCGGTCGGACCCTGTGCACAGTTCAGCGATCGGGCAAGGATGCGAGCACTCGACGTCTTGCCACAACCACGTGGGCCGGAGAACAAATAAGCGTGATGCGTGCGATCCGATGCCAACGCACGCATAAGCGGCGTCGTGACATGTTCTTGTCCGATGACGTCAGCAAACTTGCCAGGACGATAGGTGCGATAGAGCGCGAGAGACACGGCAAGACCCTAACCACTGGCAGCGACATTTTGACCAAATAGGGACCCCCCGCACACCCGTCAGAGCCTGCTTACCCTTGCTGCCTTCCGGCCCTGGGGGAGTTGGGCGGGATAACGCCGCGCGGGGGGTCGTGCCGAAGTCTAGGCGCGGCGCGATGGCCGCTCCAATGCCACTACGGCAGGTTCACAAATGCCTTGTACGCCCGGGGTGAGCCGTCAGGCGAAATCGCGCCAACCAGCCGCATAGGAACTGCTGCCTCAGACGGCTGTGGCGCCTGCGAGCCTGAGTATCCATTCACTCTCACCCAGAGCGCCTCAACATCGATAAGCGTCGGCGTCGCCCCGGTCCAGTACGACATCGGCAATGCGCGTCCAAAGCCGACAGTTTGTCTTTCGGTTGCTGGTGAATGGCGGGCGACCCAGAGCATGAAGGCGTTCGAGTCCTCCACCGCGAACGCTGGTCGCACCTCGGCCTCCAAGCTGAAATCAACCGGATGCATCGCATTGTCTTGACACAGACGCGATGCATTCTCGACGGCATCGGTGATCGGGAAGACCGCAATGGCCTGCGGCGATTCTTCAGCCGTGCAAATTGCCACTGATGAAGGCTGGGGAAGCACTAGGTAACCAGCCTCGCCAGCCCAAGGCTGCAGCAGTACAGCATTGTCGGTACTGACAATGTAAGTCGAACTCGCATCGCGGATCGAATACTGCTCGAAGCAGACGTTTGCTACAGAAGCAGCCGTCAACTCTTCTGGCAGCTCAGTTACGGAAGTGGCTTCGTAATTGCGGGCTGGGCCGTTGTAACAATCAATGAAGCCTTGGGAAAAGCCGATATTCAGTGTCGCGGCGAGGAGCTGGTCCGGCGTGCGCGGTGTGCTCCGTACGACAAGTCGAAAGTCGGAGAAGTAGCTTGCGCGATTCAATCCGAGCGCAACGTCAAAATCAGACTTTGGCACTGCAGGTGCGGTCGCAGCGGCTACTGACATAACCACGAATGCTGCTGCTCCGGTAATCGCGCTCGCCTTTTGAAATTTCCGCTTCAGCGCCTTGCGTTTCGCTTGCTCAAGGACTTCAGCGAATGATGTCCTCATCTGCACTTCATCGTCGACGAGACTTTCAAGTCGACTCATTAACTCTTCCATGTCGGTACCTCAATCTGGATAGATTCGTGTTTGTTTGAGTCCAACAACGCTTTGAATCGTTCGCGAGCGCGATGGATTCGAACGTACACAGCATTGATAGAGATGTTGTGCATAATCGCGATGTCTTCCGCTCGCAATCCATCGATGCCCGAAAGGATCAGTAATGCACGATCCGTTTCACTCAACTTGGCGAGAGCAGACAGGATCTCCTCGTTGCTCACTGCATCAGAGTCCCAGTCATGCTGGAACGCAGATTCATCGGCAGCGAGTTCCAATTCGATGGTCGCTGCACGTTTGGTCTTTCGTTGCTGGTTTCTGCACAGAAACTGCACAGTCGTGAATAGCCATCCGACTGGGTTCTCCGGAACCTCACGCCATTTGGTGAGCGCCAGGACAAACGCTTCGGACACCACATCATCGACGTAGGCGGCTTCAAGCATTGTGCGGGCGTATCGGCCCAAAGGGCGTCGATACTCATTGAAGAGCGCCTCGACTTGGCTCTGAAGGTTGGCGGAACTATTCACAATATGAACTGTCCGCTGGAGGCCGTTCCTTACCAAGTACTCGGAATATTTCTTCGGAAATGTTCGGCTCGCTCGATGTCACTTCCAAGACCCCCTGAGAAATCGCCGCCATGAGTAGGGCTGTGCGACTGTTAACTTGAAACAGATGTTTGAGTGTCTCAATACTCGCATCGACTGCGCTCGGTTTTCGAGCTTGAGCGCGAGCAATTTCCTTACTGGTCATGCCGCGTCCCAGCAGTAGCAACAGATGGAGTTGGCCAATCGACAACTTAGCGAGCTCAATCGATGAAGGTTTCATACAAATATCTGTCGCAGAGACGAATATTCTTACAGCCACGAAATGTTTTCTTTTCAGAGCGATTGCATCCCCCCCGTCGCTTTGAAACTTGGCTCCCACCTAATCAAGGGAGAAACCATGATCAAAAGAATTGCGAAAGCTCTCGTTCTATCCATCGCACTGCTTGGTGCCAGCGTCTCGACTGCTTCAGCAGCGGCACCGTGTACCTCCGGCCACCTCTGCTGGTACACCGATGCTGACTTCGTTGGCTACATGTTCGGTAACGTGACGACCCCGTCGGCTAACTGGATTGATGTCATTACTTCGAACGACAACACGATGTCGTCTTACAAAAACTGGACGAACTACGACGCTATCTGGGCGACTGGCCCATCGGGCACTGGCACCATCTACTGCATCAACTCTCAGTCTGTGGACAGCTGGGTCGGAGATAATCAGAATGACAAACTGACGTCGTTCATGCTTCTAAGCACGAACGGCTTCTGCTAGGCGACCAAGCGTGGGAGAGGGCGCTGAAAACGACCGTCTGGCGTACGCGAGAGCCACTTCGGATTTAGCTGTACGTGAAATGGTCGCCCAGCGACCGTTTGGCGTACCGCAAGGCCTCGGAGGATTTATCGGTACGGGAGAACGTCACCCAGCGACGTTTTGGCGTACCGATAATCCGCGGCGACCTCTCATGTACGCGAAAACGTCAAAAACGACCGATTCCCGTACACCTCTCGACGCCGACTATCCTTCGCGGCGGAGGATTCGCCTAGTGGCCTATGGCGCACGCTTGGAAAGCGTGTTGGGTTAACGCCCTCGCGGGTTCAAATCCCGCATCCTCCGCCAGTTCACCTCCTGAGTGAGCCAAAGCGAGGAACTCCAGTGCCTGAACTCGGTTTTCGCCAAAAGCGGCAAGAACGCCGCCGGCGCATCATCGCGTTGAGTGCTGGAGTTCTTTGCGTATTTGGCCTCGGCTTTGGCTCCGGTTTCCTCACAAAGACCTTCACCTACACGCCTATCGAAGGCTCTGAGCCAGTCCCCTGTCTGACCTTGGCAATCATCCCCTCGGACGTCGTTCCCAAGCCTGGCCAGGTGAAAATCACCGTCCTCAATGGCTCCGCACGCGTCGGCATGGCCGGCATCACCGCAGACATCCTCAAGGCTCGCGGCTTCAAGATCGCCGACGTCGGCAACTTCGATGGCAAGGTCAAGGACCCAGCCGAGATTCATTACGGCCCTAAGGGTGAGCTCATCGCCCGCCTGCTCTCGGCCTACGTGCCTGATGCGTACATGGTGGCGGACGACCGCACCGACAAGTCGGTCGACATCGTGATCGGCAAGGGCTTCGACCGCATCCTCGACAAGAAGCAGGCCGCCCGCGAGCTCGCTCGCCCTTACGCCTCCCCCTCTGGGCCCGGCTGTTAATTAATTCTCTCGGTCTCTGTAATGATTCCCGCTCAAGGGGGACATTGCAGTTATGAAGCCATGGATTGCGCTGCTGGTGGCAGCGCCACTCACACTCAGTGCCGTCGGCGCCGCGACTCTGCTCTCAGCCGACACCGCCACCGCGCCGGTCGATAACTCGCTGAAGATTGAGAAACACGAGGTCAGACACGAGCGGATCGATGCAAATCTGCCTGCCGTCTCTCGAAGCCCTGCGACTCTCCCCGAATTCGCCATGCTCATGGGTTTCAATCGAGCGAGTCTCGACAGGTACATCGCGAACCATCACCTTGAGGACTACATCGGCATCGCGAAATGCGGCGAGTTCAACGTTCAGACCGCTGAGCGGCCCGTGACAGTAGAGATCTGCGGTGGACAAGTGACTGGCGTAATGCAGCGGCTCCCAAATGGAAGTGTTTCCGTTGCGCAGTCATAAGTTGAAACTCGCGATTGCAATCATCGCTGGAGGAATCTCGCTCTTTCTCGCAGTGCAATTCGCGATCAATGGCACGCATCCACCGACGCTCGTCAGTCCGGACTTGGCGTACAAGAACTCCGCTCAGGTAGTCACCAAACCAGCGCTTGTAGACGTCTCCAAGCTTCAAAGCCGCTTCGACCAAGTTGGCGTTGGTTGCGACCTCATGGGCGCGAATCTGAAGCAATACCGCGCCTATCAAAAGAAGCATCCCTTCGGCGGCAACAGCACTTCGTGGGACGACTACGGCAACGGTATGTCCACGTTGGTTGGGTCGACCGACGGCTGGCTGATCGACATCGTCAGCCACTATCAAAAGGCCAGTTTTGAAAGTGGCGAGCCCATTCCCGCGGTTAATCCAATGACCGTGACCGGCTTCAAGCTTGGCCCACTAGAAGCCAATCTCCACCTGCCTACCGATTTCGTCGCTAGCAGCGATTGCGGTCCACTCAATGAATCGCCGCGTCCGACCAACTGGGAGTACTACCAGCGACTGGTCGGCGAGCACGCCCTCAACCGCTTCGCCCAGTCGGACTTCATTGCCGACTTGATGAACAAGACAAGCCTTCAAGCAATCACCGTGCCATCCACTTTTTGGCCGAGCCAACAACTCGAGGCAGTCACTCCTCTGCTGCCAGGCGACCAGACGCTGTACTTCATCGTCGATGACTACAACAAGATCATCGGCTATCGCGTCGGTGACTACGTCAGAGACAACACCATCGAGCCTGTGTGGCAACCAACGTGGACCGACGACTTAATTGTGCTGATTAAGGGCACGCCACTGTGGAAGTCGCAGGGTGCGCTGTTCACACCAGTCACGAAGATTTGCCGCCTCATCGGGACGCCGGTTCCAGCTGGCGTGGTGAGCAAGCATGTTGAAGACGTCGCGCCAGCAATCGAGAAGCGTCGGCAAGCTGGACTGCTGCAAGAGTTCCTGCCGCGGGTTGAGTACTACTCGACACAAAGCCCGACAGGTGAATTCGTGTCTGGCTTCGGCATTGGTCAGCTGCGCGTTATCGATGCAAGTGAATGTGGTCCCGCGCGACTGCTGCACGCGTCAAGTTGGAATGACCGCTGGATGTTCCAGTACGTCGTAGGGCACAACGCGATCGGGCTGCTGAACTCCAGAGCCTGGGGATACCTCAACGCAGCCGGGCTGCAGGCAGACAACTCCGAATACGTCATCAAACAAGAAAATGCAGACAAGCTGATTCCGAAGTTGCGTGACAAATATCGGTCGCAAGAAGTTGTTCTCGTAACAGACAACCAACGAGTTCTTCGTTTTGAAATGCTCAGCAAGTACTGGCAAGTGCCGCTGTGGTAGCGAGAGCTGTCTAGAGCAAGATTCGGGTATGAGTGATGGTTGGGTTGAGATTGCATTCGCGGAACATTTCCGCGATGTGTATCGCTACGTCGCCGCACATCTCGATCACGACGAAGTCGAAGATGCAGTCGCTGAAGTTTTTGCCATTGCACTGCGTAAACCCGAGCCGGATCAGCCGCTGCACTGGCTCATCGGCACAGCGCGCAACGTCGTCTACCGCGGCCATCATCGGCGAAGTAGACACAAACGGATCGCTGAACTCGTCGGGCCGCCGAATCATCCGCCGGTCGCACAACATGTCGAGACGTCTCTCGCCATCACCCAGGCGATGCAACGACTTAAACGTGAAGACCGCGAGCTGCTCGCTCTCTGCCTCATCGAAGGTTTCGATCGAGCTGACGTCGCGGAGCTGCTCGGCTGCACAACCAACGCGCTCAACGTGCGGCTGCACCGAGCCAAGGAAAACTTCAAACACCACTACACCGAACTCACGCGAGAGGAGCAACAATGAACATCGATCCGATTGACCTCATTCGATCATCAGTCGACGAGTCCATGCCTCACGCCTCAGCCGAACGAGTCTGGGCACGCGCGCGCGCTCGACAAACGCCGTCTCAATCTCTCTCTACTGTCTTCACTCGGCTAGCCACCGCTGCCGCTGCGGTCGTCGCGGTCGCGGCACTGCCCTCTGGCGCGGCAGTGGTTTCAGCGACAGATGGAAGACCGGCGCCGATCATCATCGTGAAAAGCTCGGATCACGCGTGGATAGCCGATCCCACAAAGTTGCTGCCCGTGCGAGGAGAAGTAGTGCCAGTCTCGGCGCAGGCACTGTCTGCGATCCGCACGAGCGCCTACTCCGCAATCTTCGAAGTTCACCTATTCTCTGCTTCGGCGACGCTCACCAGCGCATCGGTCGTCGATCTCTTCGACATCAAGATGACCAGGGCGCTAGCGAGTCTCGTCGGACCTAAGCCGGCTGCGTTGATTCAACTCCCCAACTGGACGAAGCGATACGGCATGCAGGTGTGTGCCTTGCCACGACTGCAGCGCGTACTAGCTCTGCCTGCACGGACGGTGAGCGGCGACTTGTTGTCGTGCTCGTTCTTCGAAACCTATCTGCCTAGTTTGAAGTCGAGCGAATAAACAAACCGCGCTGCGGCACTCGGTCTTCCAGCCGGACAGGCCGCTGATCGAGGTCTGTCCATTCGCCGCTGATGTCAGTGAGCAGCAGTTCGTCATGCCAGCCGGTGTTGACGAGCACGGTCACCTTGGAACTTTCGTACTCGCGCTCAAAGATCAGCGCGTGATTCTTGAGTTCGACGAGCTTGATGCCGCCGAACTTCAATGCGTTGCTCGCACCTCGAAGTTGCATCCATGGCTTGGAGAATTCCAGCGCTGCCCGCTGCTCGGCATTGAGCGACGTTGGGTACGTGACTCGGCAATCTGGATCGTTGGCGCCGGCCATGGCGAGCTCCGTACCCGCGAACACAATTGGCACACCTGGGATCAACATGTGCAATGCGAAGCCGAGTCGCCATGACTCCATGCTGCCTTCGACCGTCGTCATGAAGCGAGGAGTGTCGTGGCTATCGATGAAGTTTGGCAGCACTGAGTAGTCGCCCCATTGCTGACCCCAGCGAATGATGTCGAAGATGAAATCTTCGGCGTCGGCGCTGTGCTTGTGGACGTAGTCGACGAGGCGTCCGCCACTGCGGTAGTTCTGAACCGCTTCGAAATCTGTTGCAAAACTCCACTCGTTCCACGCTTCGGCGATGAAGTACTGAGCTGAGGACAAGTCGGCGGTGCGTGCGCGCAGCTGTTTCATAAATCCGTCGGCGAACTTGTACGGCACATCAAATCGCCAGCCCGAAATTCCAAACTCATGCCAATGGCGCAAGACTCGCTCGACGTAATCAAGCACCTCGGGTGCGGCCGTATTGAGCTTCGGCATAAATGGCGTGCCGCCGAAAGTTTGGTACGAACCATCTTTGTACAGATGAAACAACTTCTGCATCTCGACATCGCCGGCCAGCGCCGCCAGGAACTCTGGCATCGTCTTGCCGCAGTGGTTGAAGACACCGTCGAGCAAAATGCCGATGTCATGCGATTTTGCTGAGGCGCACAATGAACGAAGGTCGTCGTTCGAGCCAATCAGTGGCTCGACCTCGAAGTAGCTCTCAGTGTCGTAGCGGTGGTTCGAAGGTGCCTTGAAGATTGGGTTGAAGTAGATGCTCGAGACGCCGAGGTCTTTGAGGTAACCCAGGCGCTGCTCGACGCCGCGAAGGTTGCCACCGAAGAAGTTGTCGCGCGTCGGCGCTGTCCCCCACTCGTCGAGCGGACGGTCCGCCGACACCGACTTATCGCGAGCGAATCGGTCAGGGAAGATCTGATACATGACACCCGACCGAACAAAGTCGAGGTGATCGCGGTTAACCGGCTTGAGCTCCATGTGTCGACCCTAGCCAAGGACGCACGGTGACGGTGGGAACCGTCGCAAGCCTTCGGCTCGCTCCTCCCAAATCCCAGAGAGTCACAAATATTTAAGGGAGCCCCACAGGGACTCCCTTAAATATGGCGGTGACGGTGGGATTTGAACCCACGGTGGGCTTGCACCCACACAACTTTTCGAGAGTTGCACCTTCGGCCGCTCGGACACGTCACCGCGGCGAAGACTACCCGAGCCCTGAGGACACAATTTCCGAGAGGTGGTACGCAGATTTGTCATATACAGCAAATCCGCGGATTCGAACACGGAATTTGGCGAGGTGGTACGTGGATCTGTCGCCCAGCGACAAAACGCCGTACCACCTCTGAAAAAACGGTGCCTAAGTACGGGGATTTGTCGTTTTGGTCGAGCATCAGCGCTGGGCGGCGAAGAATTCCTTCAACATTGCGGCCGAGTCTTCGGCGCGAACGCCGGCGATGACTTCTGGCTGATGCAAGATGCGGCGATCGCGCACGACATCGAAGAGGGAACCCACTGCGCCGGTGCGCGGCTCGTCCGCGCCGAACACCAACCGCCCGATGCGCGAGTTCACGATTGCCCCGGCGCACATCGTGCAAGGTTCGAGAGTCACGACGAGCGTGCAGTCGTCGAGTCGCCAGGACCCCAGCGCAGCCGCTGCCGATCGAAGCGCCACCACCTCGGCATGAGCCGTGGGGTCGCCGAGTTCCTCGCGCTGATTGCGCCCACGGCCGATGACAGCGCCAGCGGCGTCCACCACCACCGCACCCACTGGCACGTCGCCGTGAGCGACGCACTCAGCGGCTAGCTCCAGGGCAACACCCATCGCGGCGAGATCGGACTCAGAAAATTTCACAGACACAGTCTGCCCGTTTCAATCCTCAAAACCCGAGGACTACCTTTCGACCATGCGAATTCATGTGGCAGATCACCCCCTCATCACCCAGAAGCTCACTGTCCTGCGCGATGAGCGCACTGACTCCCCGACCTTCCGTCGACTAGTCGATGAGCTCGTGACGTTGCTCGCTTACGAAGCGACGCGCGGCATCCGCGTCACCGAAGTAGATGTGCAGACGCCAGTCGCCAAGACCAAAGGCGTCGCGCTGAGCGACCCGAAGCCACTCGTCGTCCCGATTTTGCGTGCCGGCCTCGGCATGCTCGACGGAATGATCCGCATGCTGCCGACCGCTGAGATCGGTTTCCTCGGAATGGTTCGCAACGAAGAAACTCTCGAAGCGACCACCTACGCCGACCGTCTCCCACACGACCTGCAAGGTCGACAGGTGTACCTGCTCGATCCAATGCTCGCGACCGGCGGCTCACTTGAAGCTGCGATTGAACTCTTGCTCGCCCGCGGCGCGACCGACGTCACCGCGTTGTGCCTCATTGCCGCGCCAGAAGGCATTAAGCGTTTGCAGGACACCTTCGGCAGCCGCATCGACGTCGCTGTCATGTGCGCAGGTCTTGATGAAAAGCTGAACGAAAAGGGCTACATCGTTCCTGGCCTCGGCGACGCAGGCGATCGCCTCTACGGAAGCGCTGAGTAATGGCCCCGCACGCGACTTCGATTGAATCTGCGAAGTCGCTGCTAGCTGATTTATTCTCCAAGCGATCCGTCGTACTTCTCGGCGAATCGCACATGATCAAAGAGAATCTCGACTTCGTCGCCGACCTGATTCCGTGGCTGCACTCGATCGGCGTAACTCGACTCGCTGTCGAGTTCGGCGCGGAAGAATTCCAAGACCGCGTTGATGCACTGGTCGACTCCGCCGACTACAGCGAGGACGAAGCCCGCTCGATTTTGTTCGGCTACAACGCTGGCTGGCCCTACGTCGAGTATCACGACCTGTATCGCGCGGCCCATGATTTCAATCGCACTCTCGCACCAGATGCCGAGAAGTTTCGCGTCATCAATGCGTCATATGTATTCGACTGGACTCAGTGGAACGGTCAGCGCAGCGCAGCGACGATGAATGCGATCTTCAGCCGCGGCTACATCAATGACTTCCGCGCCAATCGCATCACCGAACAAGTCAACGCCGGCCACAAAGTTGTCGGCCTCTTCGGCGCATTTCATGTTCTGCGCGGCGATCACTTGCCATTCGAAATTGACTGGCTCGATAAGGCGCGTCCCGCACTCGGACAGATCTTGTCGGACCGCTTGCATCGCAACATCGCCTCCGTCGGCCTGCACCCTGACCTCGACAGCGACAGCGAAGGCTTCGGTTCGCTATGGCAGCTCGAAGGTAGTTGGGACGGCTACATCAGTCTCGCCGCTCACAACGACCTGAACGCGTGCACCATCGATGAGCAATTCCTCGATGGCCCCGACTTCTCAGAAGTCCTCGCTGCCTGGCCAGACCCAGACTGGACCCCGACTCCCGCAGATGCCGCCGACTACTGGCGCATCATCCGTAACCGCGGCATGTAGCCGACCGTGTTCCGCTAGAGGTACATCGCCACCCCATCGTCTAGCACGACCTGCGACTATTCGGCTGTGAACCGCGACATTGGAGCAGGCCGTCGAGTGGTCGTCGTTGAAGACGATCCACTCACCCGTGGTCTGCTCGCGGAGATGCTTGAGAACCACGCCTTTGAAGTTGCGACTGCCTCAACCGCCAACGACGCCCGCCGCGCTGTCCGACTCAGCGACGCCGATGGGCTCGTGCTCGACGTCGACCTCGGCATTGGACCGACCGGCTTCGACATCGCCGATGCTCTGCTGGCGACGTATCCACACCTCGCCGTGCTGTTCCTCACCAATCTGCCCGACTCGCGTTTCGCGGGACGTGACCCCAACTCTCTACCAGCAGGCATCGGCTACCTCCGCAAAGAGAACCTCGCCGACGCTTCGATGCTCGTAACGACTCTCGATGCGGTGCTTCGCGGCAAAGTCTCAGAAGACATGCGCCATGACCGCGATCCCGACCGCCCGATGGCCGGCCTCTCCCGCACGCAGATTGATGTGCTGCGCATGGTCGCTCTCGGCCTCTCCAACCAAGACATCGCCGACGCCCGCGGCACGACAGTGAGAGCTGTCCGCAATGTCATCACCCGCGCACTCGAAGCAATCGGCACGACCGACGCCGACGAAGGCCACGGTCGCGTCGTCGCTGCCCGCAACTTCATGCTCGCTGCTGGCATTCCGCTGACGGACAAGTCGTGAACATCGACCGAGTCAGTGCGTTTAGGCGCTACTGGATGCTGCTCGGCTCGCGCCATTTCCTCGACCTTCCCGTTCTCATCACGTTCTTTTGCGTCACCACTGTCACCGGCTCGCTCGTGCAGGGCGCTCCGAATATGACCATCGACTACGACTCGCTGGGCCGCGTTACGTTGGTCGCGTTTGCGATCACGGCCACCTTGGTCGCAATCCGATTCCTCGTGAACATTCGCCCAAACACGACACCTTCACCGCTTGCGGTAGCTGTTCTTTTTGCGACAACTGCAATCGTGCGTTTTGAGTGGATCAAGTCGTTACGCGCGACGCCAGATTCTCGAGTTGCAAATCCGTGGACGGGACCGATTTCAGTCCTTCAGATGTTCGTAGCGCTCAGTACCGCTGCGATTGTCACGGCGCTCATCGCAGAGTTTCGAGAACAGTTCGCGGCGGCCCAAAGTTCTCAGGCGCAACTCATGCTGCTGGCGGCCACAATGCAGGAGCGCGTCGACAACGCGCGCCGCGAACTAATCGACAAGACGCGTGCGCAGCTTGAGCCGATGATGCAATCACTGCGAACGCAGTTCAGCGGAATATCGGAAAGCGGTCAGCGAGCGCTGAAGATCACGGAACTGCTCTCAACTGCGGTCACGGAACTTGTGCGGCCGATGAGCCACAACCTGGCTAACGAAAAGCTGCACGTCCCCATCGACCTCGAGCAAGCGACCGTCGCCTACGACAAGCCGTTGAATCCCATGGTCGACATCCGCGATGCAATCTCACCATTCTGGCTCTTGATGACCGGCGCACTCGGGCTCGCAGCCGTGAACCGCAGCCTCGGTTTCGAGGGCAGCGTTGCGATTAAGCCGCTGATATTTGTGGGCGTGACCTACCTTATTTTCAAGTTGCTCTTGAGGATGTGGCCTCCTCAATATCGGTTCCTGCCGCGTTCAACCATGTGGGTGACGGTGCTGATTATTTTCACTGTGATGACTGCTTTTCAGTCTGCGGTGTGGCTGTTGGCCACCGACCTGGTGATCCCGCCACAAGCTTTTGTGGGGGGAATGGTTTTGCGCATCGCACTCTTCATGGCCGTTTCACTCGTAACAATCGCCACAGCGACTTTGCGGCATGCGACCGAAGAAGCTGAAGAAACCAACGCCAATCTCGCTCTGCTCATCTCGACTCTCAAGCGAGAACTGTGGATGGTGCAGCGGGGCATCGCCTTGAGTTTGCATGGCTCCGTCCAGTCGGCACTGGTCTCGAGTCAGATTCTGCTTTCTCGCCCGAATGTGTCAGATGATGATCTCAACGAGGCGCAGCGTCGTATCGAAGAAACTCTCTTGCAGCTCGGTGCAGATTTTGCGCGAAACCCCGATATCGATCTGGCGATCGCAGAGATTTCAGGGCTCTGGCAAGACAGCGTCGGCATCAAAGTCGAACTCACCGACCAGTGTCGGCAACGGCTGCACGAAAACGCGGGACTCACTGCCGCAGCAGCTGAGATTGTTCGCGAGTCCGTCGGCAATGCTGTCCGCCACGGTCGCGCGACGGCTGTCAGCATCAGCTTCTCAATCAACTCAGATTCGCTGCTGGAGATTGTCGTTTCAAACAACGGCACTGCGCTGCCCGACGATGTCACACCAGGACTCGGCACTCGGCTCCTCGACGACGTCACTCACCGCTGGAGTCGCACTAACCACGACGGCCGCGTCGAACTCGTCGCGCTGCTCGCGTAAGTCTCGGCAGCACTCCCACCAAATGAAAATGCCCAGTCCGAAGACTGGGCACCTCCATAGTTTGGAATCAGAGAGACTTCAAAGCTGCAACCACCTTGGTCAACGATTCCTTTGCGTCACCGAAAAGCAAAGTGGTCTTCTGATCGAAGAGCAACTCGTTTTCGATGCCCGCAAAACCTGGACGCATTGAGCGCTTGAGGAATACAACCTGCTGCGCCATGTCTACGTCAAGAATTGGCATGCCATAAATCGGCGCCGACTTGTCTGCGCGGGCCGCAGGGTTGACGACGTCGTTCGCGCCGACGACCAAAGCCACGTCAGCCATGGGGAACTCTGGATTGATTTCATCCATTTCCTTGAGCTGCTCGTAAGGCACCTGCGCCTCGGCGAGAAGCACGTTCATGTGACCTGGCATGCGGCCGGCGACTGGGTGAATCGCGTAGTCGACTTCGATGCCACGAGAGATGAGCAGATCCGCGAGCTCGCGAAGCGTCGACTGCGCCTGCGCGACCGCGAGACCGTAGCCAGGAACGAAGATGACCTTGCGCGCGTAGCCGAGCATGATCGCGATGTCCTGCGGACCACCGCTCTTGACGGGACGCGTCTCCGCGCCACCCGCAGCGCCATCGCTCTTCTTCGCCGTGAATGCGCCGAACAACGTGTTGGTGATCGGGCGACCCATCGCTTGCGCCATCATCTGCGTGAGCAACGTGCCGGATGCGCCGACGAGAGTGCCTGCGACGATGAGCAAGACGTTGTTGAGGACATAGCCCGAAGCCGCCACCGAAAGGCCAGTGAAGGCGTTCAAAAGCGAGATCACGATTGGAACGTCAGCGCCACCTACTGGGAGTACGAACAGCACACCGAGCAGGAGGGAGAGACCAAGTAGCACGAACAGCAGCGAGGTCGATGGCGCAGCAATCGTCATGATCGCAGAACCAACCACACCAATCGCCACGAGCGGCGTGATGATCTTGCCCAAAGGAATGACAACTGGACGCGACGTCATGAGCTCTTGGAGCTTCATGAACGTAATGAACGAACCAGTGAACGAAATGGAACCGATGACGACAGTGAACACAGTCGCGGTCAGCGAGATGTAATCGAGCTCGCCACCTTCGCCGGCACCGACGTTGAGGAATTCAATGACCGATACGAGTGCAGCAGCGCCACCGCCGACACCATTAAAGAGTGCCACCATCTGTGGCATCTGCGTCATCTGCACACGCTTGGCTGCAGGCCAACCGATTGCGACACCAACGACGATAGCGCCGAGGATGAGTGGCAGATTCTTTAGACCTTCGATCTGGAAGAAGATGGCAGCAGTAGCGATGGTCGCAGCTAGTGCGCCGATGAGATTGCCGTTACGCGCTGTCTTAGGTGCAGACAGACCCTTGAGCGCGAGGATGAATCCGACAGCGGTAGCGAGTTCCAGAATGCGAGCGAAATTCGAATCCATCATGTCACTCACCACCCTTACGCGGCTTGAACATCTCAAGCATTCGGTCGGTCACGACGAAGCCGCCGACCATGTTGATTGTCGCGAGCACGATGGCGAGCAAGCCGAGAATCAGTTCAACCTGATTGTCAGCGTGACCCGTCACCATGATTGCGCCGATGAGCACAATGCCGTGGATCGCGTTAGCGCCCGACATCAAAGGCGTATGCAAGACCGCAGAAACCTTTGAGATTACTTCGATGCCGACGAAGATCGACAGCACGAAAATCGTGAGCAGGGAAATTGGATCCATTTAGGCAACTTCCTTTCGGATATCTCCGAGAAGAACGACAGCGCAGCCATCGATGATCTCGTCTTCAAGATCTGGAGCGCCTTCGCCGTTCTTCACGAAGAGCGAGAGCAGCGAGTGCACGTTGGCACTGAAGAGTCGTGATGCGTGGACTGGCAGCTGCGACGGCACGTCCTGGCCGCCCCATTGACGAATCACGCCACCATCGACAGCGACTTCGACAATCTGACCTGGCAGTGAGCCTTCAACATTGCCACCGGTCTCGGCCGCGAGATCGACGACGACCGAACCGGCCTTCATCGTCTTGACCATGTCGGCAGTCACGAGAAGTGGTGCACGACGACCTGGCACAGCAGCAGTCGTGATGACGACGTCTGCCTTGGAGATATGTGGCGTGAGAAGTTCGCGCTGACGTGCTGCGCGGTCTTCAGTCATTTCCTTTGCGTAACCGCCGCCACCATCGAGTGCCTCGAGATCGAGAGTGATGAACGTTGCGCCCATCGACTTGACCTCATCGGCAGACGCGGGACGCACGTCGTAGGCACTGACTCGTGCACCGAGGCGCTTGGCGGTCGCAATAGCCTGAAGACCAGCCACACCAGCACCGAGTACAACCACGTTGGCTGGTTGCACCGTGCCAGCTGCAGTCATCAACAGCGGGAAGAACTTCGGCAGCAGCTCCGCACCGACGAGTGCGGCGCGATAACCGGCACACAAAGCCTGCGAGGTGAGTGCATCCATCGACTGGGCACGCGAGATGCGTGGCACGAGTTCGAACGACAGCGCCGTCACACCTGCTGCAGCCAGGCCGCGAATCGCTTCGCCGTCCGTGCTCGGCGCGAGGAACGAAACCGTCACTGCGCCCTTTTTGAGCGTGCTCGAAACGTCTGGGTTGAGTGGTCGCACTGAAGCGACGACATCCGCGTCGCGCAACGCACCTGCGATATCGCTGGTGATGCTCGCACCGGCGGCGACATACGCGGCGTCAGGAGCGCCAGAGGCTTCGCCCGCACCTGCTTGAACAATGACCTCAAGTCCGAGGCCCGACAATTTGCTAACTAGATCTGGGACTACGGCCACTCGCCGTTCGCCTGCCCGCGTCTCCGCAGGAACTACTAACTTCATGAATCCAACTCTCGCTGACTTTGCGTACGTGCGATGGCTGCTAAGTCTGCCAAAGTGACTCTGTCTTTACTACGACCAAGAGCGTGATGCGCGCCCTACTCTTAAGACCATGAGCGAACCAGTACGCCTTCATTCCGGCAGCCGCAATGTCGATATTTGGATTCCAGAAGATGACTTCACGGGCTCTCGTCCGTTGCTTGTCATGCATGATGGCCAAAATGTGTTCCGCGACGAGGACGCCGGCTTCGGTCATTCATGGCAAGTGCGCGAGGCCGTCGAGTCCTTGCGCAGTCTCGGAAAGCCTCTGCCGGTCGTAGTTGGCGCATGGAACTCTGGCTTCACTCGCGCCGCCGAGTACGCACCTCAAGACGTGCTCGATTCCAATCCTGCCGAGCCTTACGGATTCCTCGGCGACCAGCAGCAAGCTCCGCTGCTAGGAAACAACTACCAAGCAGAGCTCATCGAGAAAGTCATTCCGCTCGCCAAGGAAGTCGCTGATATCTCTAGCGATCGCGCACACGTCGCAGTCGGCGGCTCGAGCATGGGCGGTCTCGCCTCTCTCTATGCGCTCACGCAGTTCCCAGAGACATATGGCACTGCACTGTGCGTTTCGACGCATTGGTCGATGTCGACGTCTCGCGCTTGGCGGTCATTTATTGAGCAATTGCCATCGCCATCTGAGGGTCACCGAATCTGGTTCGATCACGGCACCGAATTCATCGATACCGATTACGGCGCGAAACAAGCGGAGATCAACATCGAACTCTCGCGTCGC
>JBDLPZ010000021.1:0-7430 GCA_039800825.1 Actinomycetota bacterium | reverse complement strand
ATTGCTGGACCAACATTCGTTTGCTCACGTTTTGTTAGTTACGTCCCAATTTCTCTGCTCTTGAGTGCTTGGAACATGAGCTTGGAGATTGCCTAGGCCGCCTCGGTGTGACCTCCTCGCTTCTCGTGAAGGAAAGCCCCCGCTTCGCGCGGGGGCTTTGTCATTTCATTACCGTGAAACGGAGTCTCACGACAAAGCCCTCCGAAGGCAGCTTTGAGCACAAGAAGGCGCGTTACTTCTTGCATGCAACACTCATGCAACCGTTACGGGACTGTGTCCGCTGAGCCATTGAGAATCTTGCAGTCAGATTTAATCTTCAGCCGTTGAGGTCCGCTGGGCCTTAGACGCAAATCGAAAGGGCTAACACATGAAGAAAGCTTCGCGCTTTTTTGTAGTGACCGCGGCAACACTTGCTGCCGGTCTTGCATTGGCTGGCTGCTCATCACCAGAAGCTGAACCAAGTTCAGACAACAAGGTCGTCATCTACGGCGCCTACGGTGAAGCACAGGCTGCTGCATTCCAGGAAGAACTCGATGCGTTTTCGGCTGAAAGCGGAATCGACATCACCTTCACCTCGCTCGCATCATTCGACACCGACATCAAGGTGAAGATCGAAGCTGGCGAAGCTCCAGACATCGCTCTGTGGCCACAGCCAGGCGGTCTCCTTGACCAGGCTGAAGCTGGCAACCTGATTGCACTTGAGGACATCGCAGGTCTCGATCTTGCTGCTCCAAAGGCAACCTTGGTTCCAGGTTGGGACACCCTTGCAGTTCAGGGCGGCAAGACTTACGGTCTGCCAGTTTCTGCAAACGTCAAGACCCTCGTGTTCTACAACCCATCACAGTTCACCAAGTACGGCTACACCGTTCCTACCACTGATGCAGAAATGACCGCATTGATCGAAAAGATCAAGGCTGACAAGTCAGGTTACCCATTCTGTGCAGGTATCGAATCTGGTGGCGCAACTGGTTGGCCAATCACCGACTGGCTCGAGCAGTACGTTCTTGACTACAACGGTGTCGACGTTTACAACCAGTGGATCGCTGGCGACGTAACCTTCGACAGCGCAGAAGTCACCAAGGCTGCTGACAAGGTTGCTTCATTGCTCTTCACCGATGGCAACGTCAACGGTGGCGGCGTCTCTATGTCTACCGATGGTTTCGGTAACACCGCTCCTCTCTTCGAGACCGGTGGCAAGGCAAAGGGTCAGTGCTTCATGATCCGTCAGGGTTCGTTCATCACGGACTTCTTCCCAGACAACATCAAGGCTGAACTCGCTGCTGGCGACTACACCAACGCAAACGTATTTGCACTCCCAGCTCCAGACGGTGGCCAGGCTGGCGTTCTCGGTGGTGGCGACCTCGCTGCTGCATTCAACGCTGACGCTGACACCGCAAAGGTTCTGCAGTTCATCTACAGCGACAAGGTCGGTACCGTGATGGCAAAGAAGGCTTCCTTCACCTCGCCTCACAGCACCTTCGACACCAGCCTCTACCCAGACGCTCTGACGAAGACCGTCGGTGAGACCATGGCCAACGCAGCAGTGTTCGGTTTCGATGGTTCTGACCGCATGCCTTCAGAAGTTAACGCTGAATTCTGGGTCGCAGGTACCGAATGGGTCGCCGGCAAGATCAGCTGGGCTGATGCTGCCGCTCGTATCCAGGCTAAGTTCTAACGAACTAAGCATCCGATTCGTCCGATAGGGCGATGACGAAACTCTGGTTGCAGGGGAAGCCGCATGGCTTCCCCTGCAATCCTTTACACACCTATTAGCGGGAGCTGCACATGATCTCTGATGTCCTCTTCGGACTCTTCGCCATTGTGCTCGGCATTGCAGTCAGTCTCTTTATTTACTGGGGTCTTGATTACATGGTTCGTCTGCTTCCAGACGGACTGCAAGAGCGCATTCGCCACATCACATACTTGCTGCCAGCGGCAGTTCTGTTGATCGCGGTACTCGTGTACCCGCTGATCCAGACTTTCTTGTATTCGTTCATGAACTCTTCCGGCAAGGAATGGGTTGGCATAGAGAACTACGTCGAGCTCATCACTGACCCGACGTTCATCGACATTCTGATCAACAACTTCTTGTGGATTGCGATTGTGCCGGCCGCGACAGTGGTCATCGGCCTAGTCGTCGCAACGCTCACCAATCAGGTTGGTCCGACTCGCGAAAAGATCTTCAAGTCGCTCATCTTCATGCCGATGTCGATTTCGTTCATTAGCGCGGCGACCATCTGGTCATTCATGTACGTCAACGTTCCACCAGGACGTCCAGAAATCGGTTTGCTTAACCGCATCGTGATCGCCTTCGGCGGTACGCCGCAGCCATGGATGAACATCTCTGACTACCGCTTGAACTCGTTCCTCTTGATGATCATCATCATCTGGCTGCAAGCTGGCTACTCGATGGTGATGATTTCATCGGCCATTAAGGCTGTCCCTGAAGAGACGATCGAAGCGGCCAAGATTGATGGCGCTACATCTGCGCAGACGTTCTTCAAGGTCGTGCTGCCACAGATTCGCGGCACCGTGACGTCGGTGTTCATCACCGTGGTCATCATGGTTATGAAGATTTTCGACATCGTTCTCGCAATGACCGGTGGCGCTTTCACGACCAGCGTGCTCGGCTACAAGTTCTACCAAGAGTATTTCTTGAACGCTAACGTCGGTGCAGCGTCTGCCATCATCACGATTCTGACGATCTTCATCGTTCCTTTGATGTACATCCAAATTCGCACGTTCCGTCATCAGGAGGCCCTGCGATGAGCACGACTTTCGCCCAGCGCGTCAAGGACTTCAAGCCCGGCACCACGCTGTTCCTCACCCTCCTGATCGGCCTTTGGTCGATGCCGACTGTTGGTTTGCTCATCACGGCCTTCCGCTCGAAGGATGCTGCAGCTGAATCCGGCTGGTGGGAAGCGATCTTCAATCCATTCGGCCAGGACTGGTCAACGGCAGCATTCGAAACGGTGCTGAACCGCGACGACATGTTCGGTTCGTTCATCAACACCCTCGTTGTGACTGTGCCTGCGACGGTTCTTCCAATTCTCATCGCTGCACACGCTGCGTATGCGTTCACGTTCCTGCAGTTCAAGGGTCGCAACGTCTTGTTCGTCAGCATTGTGGCGCTGATGGTTGTTCCACTGCAGACATCGCTCGTTCCTGTGGTTCGCGGCCTGCGCACGATCAACGACCTGACGGGTATCAAGCTCATCGGTACGTTCCCGGGTGCCTGGCTGATGCACGCCTCGTTCGCGTTGCCACTGGCGATTTACATCTTGCGCAACTACATGATGACGTTGCCTTCGGCCCTCATCGAGGCAGCTCGTGTCGATGGCGCGAGTTACTACCAGATTTTCTGGCGCTTGGTCATGCCAATGTCGGTCCCAGCACTTGCATCGTTTGCGATCTTCCAGTTCCTCTGGGTCTGGAACGACTACCTGATCGCGTTCATCTTCGTGGACTCCAAACCAGTCATGACTTACCGATTGCTGCGCCTCCTGGGCCAGTACGGCGATGGTTGGCAAAACGTTGCGGCCGGCTCGTTTATCGCGTTGATCGTTCCGATCTTGCTGTTCTTCTCGATGCAGCGCTTCTTCGTCCGCGGCCTCACTGCAGGTTCGGTCAAGTAAGCACAATCTCACCAGAGGGCGGTCCAGATGGGCCGCCTTTTGGCGTATCAGTGACTGGTAGATTTGCCGAATGCGCGAAGCGACCGAAACACAGTCCACTGAGACACAGGCAGATGCTGGTTACGACCACGAGGCAATTCAGAATCGCTGGCTGCCAGTCTGGGATGAAGTAGCGCCTTTCCGCTCAGGTAAGGCCGACGACCCTCGCCCCAAGAAGTACGTGCTGGACATGTTCCCGTACCCCTCTGGCGACCTTCACATGGGCCATGCTGAGGCGTATGCACTCGGCGACGTCATCGCGCGCTACTGGGCTCAAAAGGGCTTCAACGTCATGCACCCAATCGGGTGGGATGCCTTCGGTCTGCCAGCAGAGAACGCTGCCATCAAGCGCGGCGAGAACCCTCGCACGTGGACGTACGAAAACATCGAGATGCAGAAGTCGTCGATGCGTCGCTACGCCTGCTCGTTCGACTGGGATCGAGTTCTCTACACCTGCGACCCTGAGTACTACCACTGGAATCAGTGGTTCTTCCTCGAGATGTTCAAGCGCGGCCTCGCTTACCGCAAGGCCTCGGCCGTCAATTGGTGCCCTTCCTGCCAGACCGTGCTCGCCAACGAGCAGGTTGTGCAGGGCCAGTGCGAGCGCTGCGACAATCTCGTCACCAAGAAGAAGCTGACGCAGTGGTACTTGCGCATTACTGATTACGCAGATCGCTTGCTCGACGATATGTCACAGCTCGAAGGTGAATGGCCAGACAAGGTGCTGTTGATGCAGCGCAACTGGATCGGCCGCTCGACCGGCGCTGAAGTGACCTTCGAAATCGAAGGCGCTGAGCCAGTGACCGTCTACACAACGCGTCCTGACACTTTGTACGGTGCGACGTTCTTCGTCGTGGCAGCCGACTCTGAGTTGGCTGCGTCTCTCGCGGCAGGCACCGCAGCCGAGGCCGAGTTCAAAAGCTACCTCGATGAAGTCAAGAAGGCGACCGACATCGAGCGCCTCGCGACTGACCGTCCGAAGACTGGTGTCTTCCTGCAGCGTCATGCGATCAATCCAGTCAACGGCGAGAAGCTGCCGATCTACGCATCAGATTACGTGCTGTCTGATTACGGCACTGGCGCGATCATGGCCGTTCCTGCGCATGATCAGCGCGACTTGGATTTCGCTAAGGCATTCAAGCTGCCGGTTCGCGTGGTGGTCGAGTCTGACGAAGACCCAGCGGTCACTGGTGTTGCGACCGCCGATGACGGTGCACACGTGAACTCTGGCGATCTCGATGGCCTGAACAAGGCTGATGCCATCGCAAAGATCATTACGCAGCTTGAGGCCAAGGGCCTGGGCAAGCCTGCGAAGAATTACCGTTTGCGCGACTGGTTGATTTCGCGTCAGCGTTACTGGGGTACGCCGATCCCAATCATTCACTGTGAAGACTGCGGCGAAGTTGCAGTCCCAGAGGATCAGCTGCCGGTGGAATTGCCAGATGCGGCCGGACTCGACTTGAGCCCTAAGGGTGCATCACCGCTCGGTGCTGCGGAGGCGTGGGTTAACGTGCCTTGCCCGCAGTGCAACAAGCCAGCTAAGCGCGACTCGGACACGATGGATACGTTCGTCGATTCGTCCTGGTACTTCTTGCGCTACCTCAACCCACACGATTCAGAGCGTGCATTCGATCCTGAGCTCGCCAAGCAGTGGCTGCCGATCGATCAGTACGTGGGTGGCGTGACTCACGCAATTTTGCACCTGCTGTACTCGCGCTTCTTTACCAAGGTCATGTACGACCTCGGTCTCGTCAACTTCACCGAACCATTCAAGCGACTGCTGAACCAAGGTATGGTCGTGATGAACGGTTCTGCGATGTCAAAGAGCCGCGGCAATCTGGTGCGCCTGTCAGATGAGCTCGCTGTCCATGGCGTCGATGCGGTGCGCCTCACCATGGTGTTCGCGGGTCCGCCAGAAGATGACATCGACTGGGCAGACGTTTCACCAGCTGGCGCGAAGAAGTTCTTGGCGCGTGCATGGCGTTTGTCTGGCGAAGTGACTTCAGCACCTGGCGTCGATTTCGCCACGGGTGACGTTGCATTGCGCAAAGCGACTCACAAGTCGCTTCATGATGCTGACTTGGCTGTGCAGACCTACCGCTTCAACGTCGCGGTCGCCAAGACCATGGAGTTGGTCAATGCAACCCGCAAGGCAATCGATGGTGGATTGAGCACAGCAGATCCTGCAGTTCGCGAAGCTGTCGAAGCGGTTGCGATCATGATGTCGCTGGTGGCTCCGTACACGTCTGAAGACATGTGGTCGCGTCTGGGTCATCAGCCTGCGGTCGCGCTCGCTGGATGGCCGACTGTCGATCCAGCTTTGTTGATCGACGAGTCGGTCACGTGCATCGTGCAGATCGCCGGCAAGGTCAAAGAGCGACTTGAAGTGAGCCCAGACATTTCTGAGGCCGACTTGCAGACCCTCGCCATGGCTTCACCGGCTGTACTGAAGGCGCTCGAAGGTCGCGACGTGCGGACTGTGATTGTGCGCGCTCCAAAGCTCGTCAACATCGTTCCGGCTTCTTAAGACGTAGTCTGCGCTTATGACTGTTGCGGTCGTTACTGACTCAACCGCTTGTTTGCCTGCGTATCGCATCGAACAGGCGAAGATTTCAGTTGTGCCCGTGCAGGTGATCATCGATGATCGCGTTTTCAGCGAAGGTATCGATGTCTCGTCTCTGGCGGTGAACACGGCTTTGCGCGATGAGCGCGATGTGACAACGTCGAAGCCAAGTGTTGAAGCATTCGCCTCGTTGTACCGAGAAATCGCATTCAAGGGCGCGACCGAAATTGTTTCCGTGCACTTGTCCTCAGAGTTGTCGGGCACTTACTCGTCGGCAGTGCTCGCTGCGCGCGAGGCAGAACTGCCTGTGCGCGTCGTTGATTCGCGCACGATTGGCCTGGGTCTTGGTTTCTCTGCGCTCGCGGCCGCTGACGCAGCGCTTGCTGGGCGTGAAGGCAGTGAGGTAGTGGAGATCGCGCAGCGCGTCGGCCGCGCGACGCGGGCATGGCTCTATGTGGACACTCTCGATTTCCTGCGCCGAGGCGGCCGGATTGGAACGGCACAGGCAGTGGTCGGAGCGGCACTAGCGATTAAGCCGATTCTCGAGATCGCAGGCGGGCGAGTGGTTCCCTGCGACAAGGTTCGAACGACGTCTCGAGCGCATCAGCGGATGATCGAGCTGGCAGTGGCAGCGGCGGCTGACCTCGGCCAGAGGGTAGAAGTAGGCGTCCAGCACGCTGGGTCTCGCGAGGCCGCTGAGGCCCTCGCGGCAGCTCTCGGCAAGGCGCTGCCAGGTGTGCCGGTGGTGGTGGCCGATTTGGGTGCAGTTTTGTCCGCGCATGCGGGACCAGGCGCATTAGCCGTAATTGTCTCTCCTGTCCTGTAGGTGCGTGCGTGTACCTTTGGGGCACTTCAAGTTCAGGGCGGATCCGATGAGACGACTTTCGATTGTTGCCGCTATTGCGGTACTGGTATCGATGCTGGGCCAACCAGCTCAGGCCGTGGGCGCATTGCCGTCTGTGCCGCGTGAAGTCTCTATCGCGGCACGTGCAGCCAACGAGCTGACTCTTGCGTGGCTCGCCCCTGCATCCGAAGGTCTCACTCCCATCGAGTCGTACAACGTGTACTTCAAGCCGACCCTCGATCCGCTATGGGTGCTCTCTCAAAATGTCCTGTCTCCGACGACCTCAGCGGTGGTGACAGGTCTCCAAAGTGGGGTGACGTACCAATTCCGCGTGACGGCAGTGAATGCC
>JBDLPZ010000020.1:0-4255 GCA_039800825.1 Actinomycetota bacterium | reverse complement strand
GCACTCGACCGCGTCCGTCGATTACTCGGTGTATGACGCAAACGCAGTGTTGTTTGCCCAGATGATGATTCCGCATCACGACCAAGCAATGACGCTCGCAAGCCTTGCCCTTCGCAAGTCGAGCGAACGAGCGTTGCTCGCTCTTGCTCGTCAGATCAGCAATACACAAGGTCAAGAAATCGTCGTCATGACAAACTGGCTACAAACGGCCGGCGCGTCACTCGAGGCCGCGGGCGACCACTCAATGCACATGGATGGCATGCTGACTGAAGAGCAGCTCACCGCCTTGGAAAACGCTTCTGGCACTGAGTTCGACCAGCTATTCCTCAAGGACATGATTGCCCACCACGAAGGCGCAATCGCGATGACGCAGGACCTGGTCGCAAACTCGTCCAACCCTGAAGTCGCCGCGCTGGCTGCCGACATCATCGAAAATCAGACAGCAGAAATCGCGTACATGAAGGAACTGCTGTCTACGTACTAATCAATCGGTGGCGATTTAGATAGCCTGAAGGTGCCACTTGTCAGATACAAAAAGACTGTCTCGCCAGACTTCGTTGGCAGCGCGAAGCCCCAATCAAAGGCCTTGACATTCGGCTGATCGCGATAGAAGGCGACCCAGGCTTCGAGACTCCAACCTGATTGTCGAACCGAATCCCAACCGAATGGTGATTCGGCGGGTAGATGCCACTGCTCGTACGCATATTTCGGAAAAGGCACGACCTCTTCCTCGCTCGTCAGACAAGCCACGCACGCAATTTGAGCGGCAAGTTCGAATTGCGATTTCTCGTCAGGAAAGAGTGAGTTGGGTCCAACTATGAATTTCGTATCACCTAGCTGGACTTGCCAGTGCCGCTCATCGACCATGGAACCGTCAGGATAAGCGTCGTTGAGTCTCGCGATCAGCTCACTCTGCGCCAGCGGGGTGGAAAAGACGTATCGCTCTCCCTCTGCTGACAGCCGATCGTGCTCCACCATCAAAGAGAACACATCGCGATCGTCGCTGAGTCCGCTAGCCCAAATCTCACCCACTGAATTGGCGTGCCTCAAGAGCAAAACTGCTAGCGCTATCGCACCTACAGCCATAAAGACCCAAAGTGCGCGCCAATTCATTCCGGCCGATTCAACCAGCTCGGACGCAGCGACGGAGCCATCTGCCTGCTCCCTAGATGTGTTGGCCATGCTTCCCCCGTGTCAATCCGTACTAGCGCTGATCGAGTGGAACGTAATCGCGCAACGGAACGCCGGTGTACACCTGACGTGGACGGTTGATGCGCGTGGTTGGGTCTTCGATCATTTCGCGCCACTGAGCAATCCAGCCTGGCAAACGGCCGAGAGCGAACAACACCGTGAACATCTGAGTTGGGAAGCCCATCGCACGGTAGATGAGACCGGTGTAGAAGTCGACGTTCGGGTACAACTTGCGCTCGATGAAGTAGTCATCAGAAAGTGCTGCTTCTTCAAGGCGACGCGCGATGTCGAACATCGGATCTTTGACGTCGAGGCGGCTGAGCACATCGTCAGCGACAGTCTTGATGATCTTGGCGCGTGGGTCGTAGTTCTTGTAGACGCGGTGACCGAAGCCCATGAGACGGACGCCGTCTTCTTTGTCCTTCACCTTGCGAACGAACTCGTTGACGTTCATGCCTGAGGTCTGAATCTGCTCGAGCATCTCGAGAACTGCCTGGTTTGCGCCACCGTGCAGTGGACCGAACAACGCGTTGATACCTGCTGATACAGATGCAAACAGGTTGGCGTGTGACGAGCCGACCATGCGGACCGTCGAGGTCGAGCAGTTTTGTTCGTGGTCTGCATGCAAGATGAGCAGCAGGTCTAGTGCCTTGACCATTGCTGGATCGGCTTCGTATTCCTCGTACGGCAAACCGAAAGTCAGACGCAAGAAGTTCTCAATCAGACCGCGGTGATTGTCTGGGTAGAGGTAAGGCTGGCCGACGCTGTTCTTGTAGGCGTATGCAGCGAGGGTCGGAACCTTCGCGAGCAAACGAATCGTCGAGATGTGGACCTGCTCCTCATCGAATGGATCGAGTGAGTCCTGGTAGAAAGTTGAGAGCGCAGAGACAGCCGATGACAGCACTGGCATTGGGTGCGCGTTAGATGGGAAGACGTCGATGAAGCGGCGGACGTCCTCGTGCACCATGGTGTGGCGACCGATGTTGGTCTCGAACGCTGCGAGATCAGATGCCGAAGGCAGGTTGCCGTAGATCAATAGGTAAGCGACTTCGTAGAACGACGACTTCTCTGCGAGCTGCTCGATTGGGTAACCGCGGTAGCGCAGCTGGCCAGCATCACCATCAACGTACGTGATGGCTGAGGTGCAGGCTGCGGTGTTGCCGAAGCCGTTGTCGAGAGTGACGTAGCCGGTCGTGCCCATCAGCTTGCTGATATCGAAACCTGGGCTGCCGATCGTGGCAGGCGTGACCTTGAAATCAAGTTCCTTGTCGCCGCCGTAACGGAGTGATACCTCGGACATGGGATCTCCAACTGTGAGGTCAGCGGAGATTGTGTCTGCGCTGATGCGTCGTTCTAGTGCGTAATCGTGGCAAACCATACCCGTGAGTATGAGAGCGGCAATACCAGGAGCACCTGAATGGAGCGTGAATTCGTGCTTAAGTTACTGCCGATTAACTTAAACAGGCCGAAACTTGGCCGATTCTTTCGTCTGTCGCGGTCATGGCGACGCGGACGAAGCCCTCGCCAGCTGCGCCGTAGAACGAGCCAGGGGCGACCAGGATGCCGCGCTGTGCGAGCCATTCGACGGTCAGCCAGCTGCTCTCACCGCGGGTGGCCCAGAGGTAGAGGCCCGCGTTTGAGAAGTGGATATCGAAGCCTGCGTGAGTGAGCGCCTCTTTGAGGACCTCGCGACGGGCGCGGTAGATCTCGCGCTGCGCGATGACGTGTGCGTCGTCGTTGAATGCAGCGATGGCTGCGCGCTGAACTTGTGTCGAGACGATCATGCCCGCGTGCTTACGGATTTCGAGCATCTCCGCGATGAGCTTCTTGTCGCCCGCGATCACGCCTGCGCGGTAGCCCGCGAGATTGCTGCGCTTGGAGAGCGAGTGAACCGCGAGGACGCCAGTGAGTGAGGCGCCGATGACGTCTGGATGCAGGATAGAGACAGGCTCGACATCCCAACCAAGTTCGAGATAGCACTCGTCAGACACGATCAGGACTTCGTGTTCGCGGCCCCACTCGACGATGGCGCGGAGTTCTGCGACAGACAGAACGCGACCGGTTGGGTTGGCTGGCGAATTGACCCACGCCATAGCGAGACGACGGCCAGTGGCTTCGACTTTCTTGCGCACCGCTTCGAGTTCTTCTGCGGTGTCTGCAGTGAGCACCGAGCAGCCTGCGATGCGAGCGCCAACGTCATACGTCGGGTAGGCAGTGGCAGGAATCGCGACAACATCGCGTGGAGTGAGTCCGAGAAAAGTCGGCAACCACGCAACGACTTCTTTAGAACCGATGGAAGGAATGATGGCATCGGTGTCGAGGGCGACGACGCCGAGGCGACGTTCGAACCATGCGCGTGCGGCTTCGCGAAGTTCTAGAAGACCGACAGTCGTTGGGTAGCCAGGCGCGTTCGATGCAGCGGCAAGAGCTTCTTGAATAATCGCTGGCGTCGGATCGACGGGCGTACCAATTGATAAATCAATGATTCCATTGGGATGGCTCCGCGCAATGTCAGCGAACGGAACTAAACGATCCCATGGAAAATCCGGCAGCGATAGCGCTGCCGGGTTTCCGTACGACATGGATTATGCCTGTGGAGGCAATGCTGAGACGAGCGAAGAGTCCTTCGCCTGAGGACCGAGCTTGGCTGCGCCACCAGGTGAGCCGAGGTCGTTGAAGAACTCAACCATGGCGTCCTTGTAGTCCTTCTGGTCTGCAGGAACATCGTCTTCGTAGAAGATCGCGCTCACTGGGCAGACTGGTTCGCAGGCGCCACAGTCCACGCACTCATCCGGATGGATGTAGAGCATGCGCTCGCCTTCGTAAATGCAATCGACTGGGCATTCTTCGATGCATGCCTTGTCTTTGACATCGACACAGGCCTGAGCGATGACGTAGGTCATGGTGGCTCCTTCATTCCTAACGGACGATGAGCGAAAGGTACTCATCCCCCGCCGCCTCCGCAGCAAGTGGTGCCACATTTTGAGAAAAGTTTGGCATGGGTCACATTTCGGGCGGGGTGCCGCCATTGCGTCTAGGGTTTGGCTCGATGAAGCTCTACGAC